>DASZKQ010000077.1:0-11451 GCA_035552835.1 Mycobacterium sp.
TACTGGCCTCTGTTGACGTGGTCTCGGCCGTCACCGCCGACGACTTATCGAAGGTGACGCCGTGTGTTGGCTGGAGTCTCGCTGACCTGCTCACTCATATGACGGTCCAGCATCGCGGCTTTGCCGCCGCCGCACGCGGCCACGGCGCCGACCAGGCGATATGGCAGCCCGACACCGTCGCCGAAGCGGTGGCAGTTGACCCAGCCGGCACCTACTCTGCGGCCGCCACCGCGGTGATAGACGCGTTCGCCGGCGCCGATGTGCTCGATGCGGCGTTCGCGTTGCCGGAGTTTGGGTCCGGCGTAACCTTCCCGGGTTCAGTGGCGATCGGTTTTCACTATGTGGACTACGTCGTGCACGGCTGGGATGTGGCTCGCACGATGGGTCGCCCCTTTGAGCTTCCGGTCGACGTTGCGGCGGCCGCATTGCCTTTGGCGTTCTCGGTGCCCGACGGAGACTTCCGCACCTCCGACACTGCGGTGTTTGGCCCTGCGATCCCATCGACCGAGCCGACCAACGACCTCGATCGCATCCTCGCTTATCTCGGCCGCTCCCCGCAGTGGAAACCAGCCACAGCGGCATGACAGAGAAGGGGAAGCCATGACGACAACATCCTCCGGCGCCTGGACTGGTCAGCCGCCAATCACGCCGGGGAGTGGCATCCTCAGCACGGACTGGCTGCCCGGCCCGTCCGACGGGAGCCAGTTCCCGGTCGTGGTGAGTTTCACCGACTTTCATTCTGATTCCGAGGAGGACTGGGAACAGATCGCCGCATTGGGCATGCAGCTGGCGGAAAGCTGGCCGGTTATGCGCGGCTCGGTCGGGCTTTGGCTGTGGGGCAAGCAGGTTGAGTGGCGCGGCGGATCGCTGTCCATCTGGGAAAGCTATTCGGATTTGCGTCGCTTCATTCGCTGGCCCGTTCACGTCGCCATCATGAAAAACTGGCGGGGACGAATACGAGTGCGATCCGCCAGGTGGGATGACGAGCGATTTGTCCCGGCGCAGGCATGGCTCCGCGCCGAGGCGTACATTCGGGCTCCGCGCGACATCTGAGCCGGTCGCGACGGCGTCGTTGTGATCGCCGGTGATCGTCGGTGAGATACTGCGACAATGGCCTCAATCCCGGTGTTGGATCGCGTCGAGGACGCGGTGCGGCGCCGTGGCACGGAACTGGTCGAGCTGTCCCACGCAATCCACGCCGAACCGGAGCTGGCGTTCGCCGAACACCGCAGTTGCGCCAAGACGCAAGCGTTGGTGGCTGAGCGAGGTTTTGAGGTCACCAAGTCAGCCGGTGGACTGGACACCGCTTTCCGCGCCGACTTCGGCAACGGTCAGTTGGCTGTCGGCATCTGCGCCGAGTACGACGCGCTGCCCGAAATCGGCCATGCCTGCGGCCACAACATCATCGCCGCCTCGGCAGTTGGCGCCGCGCTGGCGCTGGCCGAGGTCGCCGACCAACTGGGCCTGACGGTTGCGCTGCTTGGGACACCCGCCGAGGAGTTTGGCGGCGGAAAAGTGTTGCTGCTGGACGCCGGAGTCTTCGACGACTTGGCGGTGGCCGTGATGATGCATCCCGGGCCAGTGGACATCGCCGCCGCCCGATCGCTGACGTTGTCCGCGGTCCGGGTGGAGTACCGAGGGCGCGAAGCACATGCGTCGGCCGCACCATTCCTGGGTGTCAACGCCGCCGACGCGGTCACCGTTGCACAGGTGGCCATCGGGCTGCTGCGTCAACAGCTGGCACCTGGGCAGCAGGTGCACGGCATTGTGTCCGAGGGCGGTCAGGTCGCCAATGTCATCCCCAGCCGGACCGAACTGCAGTACACAATGCGGGCGACCGAGGCGTGGTCGCTGGCCGATCTGCAAGGCAAGGTTGGCGATTGCTTCTTGGCCGGTGCGGTGGCCACCGGGTGTGAGTACAACGTCGAGCAGACTGAGCCGATGTACGACGCGCTCAAGCCCGACCCCTGGCTGGCCGGTGCCGTCCGCGCCGAGATGACGCGGCTCGGGCGCGCGCCCCTCGATGAGGACCTCGAGGCGAACCTCCCGTTGGGCAGTACCGACATGGGCAACGTCACGCAAGTTCTGCCGGGTATCCATCCGATGGTCGCTGTCGATGCCGGCGGTGCGTCGTTGCACCAGCCCGAATTCACCGCCGCAGCCGTCGGCCCCAGCGCCGACCAGGCGGTTATTGATGGTGCAATCATGTTGGCGCGCAGTATCGTTCGCCTTGCCGAGTCAGCAGATGAACGCGACCGGGTGCTGGCGGCTCGTGACCAGCGGGCGGCGTCATGAGCCGCGCCGGCGACATTGATAGGGGTAGCGACGGGGTGGAGCGGCGCTTATGAGCCTTGCCGACACCGCAGAATCGTGGCTGGCCGCGCACGTCGACGACTTGGTTGCCTGGCGGCGACACATCCACCGCTATCCGGAGTTGGGTCGCCAGGAGTACGCCACCACACAGTTTGTCGCCGAACGGTTGGCCGACGCTGGCCTCAACCCGAAGGTGTTACCCGGCGGGACGGGGTTGACCTGCGATTTCGGTCTGGAACACGAGCCCCGGATTGCATTGCGGGCCGACATGGACGCGTTGCCGATGGCCGAGCGGACCGGCGCCCCGTATGAATCGACGATGCCCAACGCCGCGCACGCCTGCGGCCACGACGCCCATACCGCGATCCTGCTAGGTACCGCGCTGGCGTTGGCGGCAGCGCCGGAGCTGCCGATCGCGCTGCGGCTGATCTTTCAGCCCGCCGAAGAGCTGATGCCCGGTGGCGCGATCGACGCGATCGCCGCCGGCGCGTTGTCCGGGGTGAGCCGGATCTTCGCCTTGCACTGCGATCCTCGGCTGGCGGTCGGCAAGATCGCGGTGAAAGCGGGGCCGATCACGTCGGCGGCCGACATGATCGAGATCACCCTGTATTCGCCGGGCGGGCACACCTCGCGGCCACACTTGACCGCCGACCTGGTTTACGGGTTGGGCACGCTGATCACCGGCCTGCCCGGTGTGTTGTCACGCCGCATCGACCCGCGCAACAGCACCGTGATGGTGTGGGGCGCTGTCAATGCAGGGGTGGTCGCCAACGCGATCCCGCAGACCGGCGTGCTGGCAGGCACCATCCGCACGGCCAGCCGCGAAACCTGGCTGAGCCTCGAGGACATCGTGCGCCAGGCGGCCGCCGCCCTACTCTCGCCGCTGGGTATCGAGCACACCCTGCAATACAGCCGCGGGGTTCCGCCGGTGGTCAACGAGGAGATCTCGACGCGCATCATCGCCCACGCCATCGAGGCGGTCGGTCCGAATGTGCTGACCGATACCAAGCAGTCCGGCGGCGGCGAGGACTTCTCCTGGTACCTGGAGGAGGTGCCTGGCGCGATGGCGAGGCTGGGGGTCTGGTCGGGTCACGGTCCGCAGTTAGACCTGCATCAGCCGACGTTCGACCTCGATGAGCGCGCGCTGGCGATCGGGATGCGGCTGATGGTGAACATCGTCGAGCAGGCCGCCTCCGCGGTTTAGGTTCCCGGGCCGATGTTGCGGGCTGGGCGGGTGCGTAGGTTGTGCACGTATTCATCTGGCGCGCCTGCGATTTCGGCGGCATCGGCCATCACACCGATGTAGCGCGCCGACGGCAGGCCACCCTCCCAGGCATCCACCACGTATAGCCACGCCAGAACCGGATCGGTGGTCGTGTCGGACGACACGCGTTCCACCCGGCACCGGATCTTCTTGTGGATGCCCAGCTCGGACCCCTCCCAGCGATCGAGGTTGTTCTCGTCCGCGGGCGTCATGTCGTAGAGCACGACGAACACTTTTGCGGCCGGGTCCTCAACGACGGTGGCCAGCGCGCCTTCCCAGCCGATGTCCTCACCGCCGAACGTCAGCCGCCAGCCGTGCAACCAGCCAGTTCCGGCCATCGGCGAGTGAGGTGCGCGCTGCAGCATCTGCTCGGGATGCATATTCGACCCGTAGGCAGCGTAGAGCGGCACGGAGAAAGCTTAAACGGCTGCCGCAGGCGCGGCGATGATCCGACAGGTTAGCTAGGTTATACGCGTGGCGACCCGCATTGTGATCCTCGGGGGAGGGCCGGCCGGCTATGAGGCGGCACTTGTCGCGGCAGCACGCGACGTCGAGGTCACCGTCATTGACTCGGATGGCGTCGGCGGCGCGGCCGTGCTGTACGACTGCGTGCCGTCCAAGACGTTTATCGCCTCCACTGGCGTCCGGACCGAACTGCGCCGGGCGCCTCACCTGGGCTTCGATATCGACATCGACGACGCCAAGATCTCGTTGCCGGAAATCCACCAGCGCGTCAAGACGCTAGCCGCCGCACAGTCCGCCGACGTCAATTCCGAACTGGTCAGTGCGGGTGTCGAGGTGGTCGCCGGCAAAGGGGAGCTGATCGACGCGAGCCCCGGTCTGGCCACCCACTGCATCAAGGCAACCGCCGTCGACGCCACCACCAGCACCTACGACGCTGACGTCGTCCTGATCGCCACCGGCGCCAGCCCGCGAGTGTTGCCGTCGGCGCAGCCTGATGGCCAGCGCATCCTGACCTGGCGCCAGCTCTACGACCTCGACACACTGCCCGACCATCTCATCGTGGTCGGTTCCGGTGTCACCGGCGCCGAATTCGTCAACGCCTATACCGAATTGGGCGTTGACGTCACGGTAGTGGCCAGCCGCGACCGGGTGCTGCCATATGAGGACGTCGACGCCGCCCGGGTGCTGGAGGATTCCTTCGCCGAACGCGGCGTCCAGTTGGTCAAGAATGCCCGCGCAGAGTCGGTCACCCGCACCGAGTCCGGGGTGCTAGTCACGATGACCGACGGTCGCACCGTGGGGGGCAGCCATGCGCTGATGACGATCGGGTCCGTTCCGAACACCAGCGGCCTGGGCCTGGAACGGGTGGGCATCGAGCTGGGGCGAGGAAACTACCTAACCGTCGACCGGGTGTCGCGGACGTCGGTGCCCGGCATCTACGCCGCCGGGGACTGCACCGGCCTGCTGTTGCTGGCATCTGTCGCCGCGATGCAGGGCCGGATTGCCATGTGGCACGCATTGGGGGAGGCCGTCAGCCCCATCCGGCTGCGCACCGTGGCCGCCGCGGTGTTCACCCGGCCCGAGATCGCCGCTGTCGGTGTTCCTCAATCGGCCATCGACAACGGATCGGTGAGCGCCAGGACCATCATGCTGCCGTTGCGGACCAACGCGCGAGCGAAGATGTCGGGGCTGCGGCAAGGTTTCGTCAAGGTCTTCTGCCGGCAGTCCACCGGTGTGGTCATCGGCGGTGTCGTGGTTGCGCCGATCGCATCCGAGTTGATCCTGCCGATCGCTATGGCCGTGCAGAACCGCATCACCGTGAATCAGCTGGCCGAAACACTCTCCGTCTACCCGTCGCTGTCAGGCTCGATCACGGAGGCAGCACGGCGGCTGATGGCACACGATGATCTGGACTGACCCAGCCACGCGACGATGCGGGCCGTGCGCGGCCCGAGGAGGAGCGGGGCAATGGGACCAGCCACGCGACGATGCGGGCCGCGCGCGGCCCGAGGAGGAGCGGGGCAATGGGACCAGGCCAGGTAGCCTTGGGAGCCAGGTCCTACTGACGAGTAACCGACAGGAGTTCTGTGCCGTGAGCGACCCGATTCGCGTACCGGGGAGCGAGCAGACCCGGCCGGGTTCCTTCTTAGGACCCGAGCAGCGCGCCTCGGCCTGGGAGCGGCTCGGCAGCGAACAGTTCGACGTCGTGGTCATCGGTGGCGGTGTCGTGGGTTCAGGATCCGCGTTGGACGCCGCCACCCGTGGACTGAAAGTGGCGATGGTCGAAGCGCGTGACTTCGCCTCGGGCACGTCGAGTCGATCCTCCAAGATGTTTCACGGCGGACTGCGCTACCTCGAGCAACTGGAGTTCGGGCTGGTGCGTGAGGCGCTCTTCGAGCGCGAGCTGTCGTTGAACACCTTGGCGCCGCATCTCGTCAAGCCGTTGCCATTTTTATACCCGCTGACCAAGCGGTGGTGGGAACGGCCGTACGTCGCCGCCGGCCTCCTGCTCTACGACGAACTTGGCGGTGCGAAATCTGTTCCGGGGCAGAAGCATTTGACGCGCGCCGGCGCACTGCGGCTGAGCCCCGGTCTGAAGCGCAGCGCGTTGATCGGCGGTATCCGCTACTACGACACCGTCGTCGACGACGCCCGGCACACCATGACCGTGGTGCGTACCGCCGCGCATTACGGCGCGGTGGTACGGTCGTCCACTCAAGTGGTGTCGTTACTGCGCGAAGGCGACCGAGTCACCGGCGTCCGCGCGCGCGACTCCGAGGACGGCGCCGTCACCGAAGTCCGCGGTCACGTCGTCGTCAACGCGACCGGGGTGTGGACCGACGAGATTCAAGCATTGTCCAAGCAGCGCGGACGATTTCAAGTGCGTGCATCCAAAGGAGTGCACATCGTCGTGCCGCGGGACCGGATCGTCAGCGACGCCGCGATCATCCTGCGCACCGAGAAGTCGGTGATGTTCGTCATCCCGTGGGGCAACCATTGGATCATCGGGACCACCGATACCGACTGGGGACTGGACCTGGCGCACCCGGCGGCTACCAAGGCAGACATCGACTACATCCTCGGCACCGTCAACACCGTGCTGGCCACGCCGTTGAGCCACGCCGATATCGACGGGGTGTACGCCGGTTTGCGACCGCTGCTGGCGGGGGAGAGCGAGGACACATCCACGTTGTCGCGTGAGCACGCCGTTGCGGTGCCCGCTCCCGGCCTGGTCGCCATCGCCGGCGGCAAGTACACCACGTACCGGGTGATGGCTGCCGATGCGATCGACACCGCGTCGCAATACATTCCGGCTCGAGTCGCGCGGTCGATCACCGAGAAAGTGCCGCTGCTGGGCGCCGACGGCTACTTCGCGCTGATCAACCAGACCGAGCACGTCGGTGCACTGGAAGGACTCCATCCATACCGGGTGCGTCATCTGCTGGACCGTTACGGGTCGCTACTCAACGAGGTACTTGCGCTGGCCGCCGACCATCGCGACCTGCTCAGCCCGATCACCGCCGCACCGGGCTACCTGAAGGTCGAAGCGGCCTATGCCGCCACAGCCGAGGGCGCGTTGCATCTGGAGGACATCCTGGCCCGCCGGACGCGGATCGCCATCGAATACTCACACCGGGGTGTCGACTGCGCGCGTGAAGTGGCCGACATCGTCGCGCCGCTGTTGGGCTGGACCACCGCCGACGTAGACCGTGAGGTCAAGACGTACACGGCGCGGGTGGAGGCCGAGGTGTTGTCGCAGGCCCAGCCCGACGATGCAGCGGCGGATGCGCTGCGGGCCAGTGCTCCCGAGGCCCGCGCGGAGATCCTTGAGCCGGTGCCCTTAAATTGAGCCGACCATGAGGCAGCTGCCGCTCCCGCCACGCGACGGATTGGGACCGGCGCGACTGCGGGTGCGCGGCGGACCGCTCGGCGGCGAATTGCTAAGCCGGTTCGGGCCGGCGGTTGCGGCCAAGGCGATCGCCGGCGAGGTCGTCGACCAGCACGGTGCGGTGCTCGATCCAGCCACCGTGCTGCAGGCTGGTGCCAGCGTCTACTTCTACCGCGACTTGCGCGACGAGGTACCGGTGCCGTTCGACATCCCGGTGCTGTATCAGGACGACGGCATCGTGGTTGTCGACAAGCCGCACTTCCTGGCCAGCATGCCGCGCGGGCGTCACGCCGCGCAGACCGCGCTGGTGCGGCTGCGCCGGGAACTGGGATTACCCGAGCTGAGTCCGGCCCACCGGCTAGACCGGCTGACCGCCGGGGTGCTGCTGTTCACGGTCCGCCGCGAGCTTCGTGGCGCCTATCAGACGATGTTCGCCCGTGGCGCGGTGCACAAGACGTATTCGGCAAGGGCCGCGGTCAACCCCGACCTGGCGTTGCCGCACGTGGTGCGCAGCCGGATCGTCAAGCGCCGCGGTCATTTACAAGCCGTCGAAGAACCCGGCGAGCCCAACGCCGAGACGCTGGTGGAGTTGATATCGCCAGATGGCTCCTACCGACTGAGGCCGCGCACCGGGCGCACCCACCAGCTCCGGGTGCAGATGGCTTCGCTCGGGATACCGATCTACGGAGACCCGTTGTATCCCAAGGTGATCGACGTGTCTGACGACGACTTCAGTCAACCGCTGCAGTTGCTGGCGCAGCGCATCGAATTCGAGGACCCGTTGACCGGATCTCCTCGCCGGTTCGTCAGCTCGCGACGCCTAGATCCTGCGGGCTAGCAGCGCTCCACGCCGCGACGCATGCGCGGTAGGCCTTGATCGACCCATGCGGACAGGTCGGGCGTGGCCGGATTGCCGCCCGCCCGGATAGGCCGCACAGCCCGCGTGAGAGCCGCGCCCTGAACCGCAGCGCGCAATGTCTCCCAGGCGCGGGTTGTCAAGGCGCCGGCATTGAGGGAGCGGATAGTCGTCAGATTGCTGAGGTTGACGTGGTTCTGCAGTGTTAGCACCCTGGTGCCCTTCAGTAATCCGGCGATGTCGTTCGTCGTTATCCGGCGACGTCGTCGGTGTATTCCTCCGCGACTAGCACGAAGACCCTGCCGTGTCGGTGATCGGGGTCACAGGCCAGTCAGCAATGACCAACCGCCCATCGGCAATTTCTATTCCACGGTACGTGCTCCGGGATGTTCCCGCCCGGTGGGCAGCATGCCGTGTCGCAAGTTCGGGCAACGTTGGCGCAGCGTTTATAAGCGGAACGCCGCAAGGAGAGGATGGGGACCGTCGTTGCTGGGCAGGGCTAACCACTCGCGTCAATCGCGATGTCGGCGAGATTCACCCGCAGCTGGGGCCAGTCTTCGCCGACGATCGAACGCCAGCGTCGCTCTACCCGCGTCAGCATGGCTTTAGTTACCTCGGCTGCCTGTCGTCCGGCAGTAGTCAGGCGAATCTGCTTGGCGCGCCTATCGTCTGGATCGGCCACGCGGGTGACAAGTCCGTCGCGTTGCAATCGGTCGAGGACGAAGTTCAAGGCCTGCTTGGAGATATTGAGCCGGGTCGCGAGTGCGGTTGGTCGTGCGCTGCCTTGCTCGAGCAATATCAGCAGCGAGGCATCCAACGGTTGCGCGGCGACAGACTTTCCGGCGTATGTGACCGCCAGCTCCCGGAAGAGGAGATGGCTGAGTCGGGCTACCAGCGCGGTCAACGGAAGCCGGTAGAGGTCGACGTCGGCGCCGACGGGCGGGATGGTCGAATCACGTCGCGGCCGGTGTCCACCGCCGCCTCGCCGAGAATTGGCTGTCGACATTGGCAAAATAGTAAAGTAACTTGACGAAGATGTCACGGAGGCGACTTCTATCGCTAACTGTCGTCGCGGTTGCACTGGCTGGCTGCGGTGCACGCTGTGCATCGGCGGCCCCTGATGACCCTTCGGCCACTTTCGACTTCGGTGGTTTGTCGCGGACCTACCTGCTCCACGTGCCGCCGGGCCATCCCACCGGTCTGGTGCTGAACCTGCACGGTGGCGGCAGCACGGGCGCCCAGCAAGAGAGGCTGACGAATTTCGATGCGATCGCCGACGCAGACGGCTTCGTCGTGGTCTATCCCGACGGCATCGACAACAACTGGGCCGACGGTCGCGGGGCGTCTGAGCCGGACCGTCGTGGCGTGGACGATGTGGGTTTCTTGGCGGCGCTGGTCGGCAAGCTGCTGACCGAGTACGGCATCAATCCCGGGCATGTCTTCGCGACCGGCATGTCGAACGGCGGCTTCATGTCCAACCGGTTGGGGTGCGATCGTGCCGATGTGTTCGCCGCCGTCGCGCCCGTTTCCGGCACGCTCGGCGTCAACGTCGCGTGCAATCCGTCACGTCCGGTCGCAGTTCTGGAGGTCCATGGCACCGCCGATCCGCTCGTCCCGTTCGATGGTGGGATGATGCGAGGTCGCGGCGGCGAGAGTGACGTCGTGTCGGCTCCGGCGATGGTCGACCGGTGGCGCTCGGCCGATGCATGTCAGGGTGCACCGGCAGCGGAAACCCTGTCCAGCACGGGGGACGGAACCGTCGTGCACCGCTTTATATCCGCATCGTGCGCGGCCGGCACCGCGGTGGTGTTCTACCAGGTGGACGACGGCGGACACACCTGGCCCGGCGGGCCGCAATACCTACCCAAGGCGATTATCGGGCCCACCACTCATGCGTTCGCCGCGTCGGACGCCATCGGGCAGTTCTTCACCACCCACGCTCGCTAATGCGAGCGAAACCCGGCCGCCGTCGGGACGTAAACAGTCGGGAAACTGCGGCTGAAATCGCGAATCCGCCGATGCCCCGGGACGATTGCTGAGGGGCGAACCTTGTTACCATGCCTCATGGCTGCGGGGATAACAGCAGTGTGTCGGGCTGCGGCTAGTCGGCGTTGATCACGACATCGTTCCGTTTGAAGGAATTGGATTGAAAGTCAAGAGATTTGGCGCCGCGCTCATTGTCCTGGCCACTGGTGCAGCGATCATGTCGGCATGTGGGAGCAACAACGGTACTGGAGGAAGTGCCACGACAGGCACGTCGCCGGCGAAGGTGGCCTGCGGTGGCAAGCCGACTCTGAAGGCCAGTGGTTCCACAGCCCAGGAAAACGCAATGAGCCGTTTCATCAAGGCTTTCGAACAAACCTGCCACGGCCAGTCGGTGAATTACACGGCCAATGGTTCCGGCGCTGGGATCGGCGAATTCATCGGCGGCCAAACCGATTTCGGTGGCTCGGACTCTCCCCTGAATACGGGCGAGTATGCCAAGGCGGACCAGCGGTGCGGCTCACCAACGTGGAATCTGCCGATGGTGTTTGGCCCCATCGCCGTCGCCTACAACGTCAACGGCCTGACGTCATTGAACCTCAACGGTCCGGTTACGGCCCAGATTTTTAATGGCCAGATCACCATGTGGAACGATGCTGCGATCGGGCTGCTGAACTTAGGTGTGAAGCTGCCCGCCGAGCCGATTCGCGTCGTATTCCGTAGTGACGACTCCGGGACCACGGACAATTTCCAGAAGTATCTCGATACCGCTTCCGCCGGCACGTGGGGTTTTGCTGCCGGAAAGAAGTTCAACGGCGGTGTCGGCGAGGGCGCCCGCGGCAACGACGGCGCCGCCGCGGCCGTCAAAAATACCGAAGGGTCGATCACTTATATCGAATGGTCGTTCGCGCAAACGCAACATCTGAACATGGCCAAGGTCATCACGACGGCCGGCCCGGAACCGGTGGCGATCAGCCCAGAGTCGGTGGGAAAGACGATTTCTTCTGCCTGGTTCATGAGGAAGGGCGACGACCTTGCCTTGGACACGATCTCGTTCTACCGGCCGACCCAGCCCGGCTCCTACCCGATCGTGCTGGCGACGTACGAGATTGTGTGTTCGAAATACCATGACCCGCAGGTCGGTGCGGCCGTGAAGGCTTTCCTGCAGAGCGCGCTCGGTGC
>DASZKQ010000078.1:0-9060 GCA_035552835.1 Mycobacterium sp.
AGTTCGGTCATCGGGCGGGACGCCCTGGGCTAGCAGATTCGGATCCAGTGGATAGGGACCGAGGGTGTGCTGGCGCATCGCCAACGGCATATACGGCTTGTCGCTGTTGCAGATTTCGACCGTAGGCGCGCGCTTACCCGGATGACCCATGCAGGGATAGTTGCGGGCACCGCGAACCGACATCGGTGAATCCTGCGGGAGTTTGCAATACAACCCGTCCGGTGTGTCGATGTCGCTGAGGTCGTCCGGGGATCGCCATGTGTTGGGTGGCATGAAGCCGACCGTGCAAATAGGCGGATCGTCGACCGTGGCCGCGAAGTCGCCGTAAGCCCTACCGTCGGGATGGTTTTCACCCGTGGCGGCCTGCTCGATAGCAACCCCCGGCGGCAGCAACACCAGCAGCGGCTCGATCGAGGGGTGGTAGGTGACGCCGATCTGCCCGATGGTGGTCAGGTTGGCAAGCAACACTGGCAGCGTCGGCTTGATTTGTTCGAGAAGCCGGGACGCTTCGTTCGCAGCCTCAGGACCGTTTTGCAGGAGCGTGCGGAAGTGGGAATCGTTGTTCACCAACACATCCGAGATCCCGGCGAAGCTGCGTGCCCAGGTCCTGATCGAATCGGTGGTCTGTGCTTGCGTATCTAGTAGCGGCCCAGTGTCTTCGGTGAGGGCTTTGGTGCGATCGACGACGCCGTTAGCGTCGCGGGACACTGTCGTCGAGGAGTCGAATAGTGACCCCAGGTCGTAACCGGCTCCGTTGAAGCCCTGGAAGGTCTCGTCGAGCAATTGGCCGAGTTTGGTCTTCGGGATGCTTTGGACCAAGGCATTGACCTGCTCGAGCATCGGCCCGACCGCTTGCGGAATTGTCGTGTCGCGCACGGCGATGACCGAGCCGCTGTGCAGGTAGGGCGGCGAATCGGTTTTGGGCTGCAAGTCCACGTACTGTTCACCCACCGCGGAGACACTGAGCACCTTCGCTGTCAGGTCCGCGGGGACCTTGGGTGAAGTGTTAAGCGACAGCGTCGCTTTCGCGCCGGTCGGCGTCAGACCCACCGAGGTGACCTTACCGAGCTGAACCCCGCGGTAGGTCACGTTGGAAAACCGGTACAGGCCGCCGGTGGCCGGCAGCTCCAGCGTCACCGTCATCCGACCGATGCCCAGCAGGGTCGGCGCTTGGATGTAGAAGAGGACCATCGCGATGACGCCAATGGTGCCGACGATCGTGAAAATCGCCAGCTGGATCCGAACGAAGCGCGACAGCATTTATCCACCCGCTCCCGTCGGCGGCGCCTCTGCGGGCGGCGGCGTTTGACCAAGACCCGCATCAGGCGACGGCGCCGTAGCCGGCGGAGGCCCGGGCGGGGGCCCATAATTCCCCGGTCCCGGTCCCGGTGCCGCACCCGGCGGGGGTGCGGGCAGCGGCAGCGCGTTGGGATCGATCCACGGTGGCCTCAGCGGGTTATGCAAAGGATCGAGTGTGTAATTCAAGCGATACGGGTCCCCGGGCACCGGCGGCACGGGCATATCCAGCTGCCCCCAGTGGGTTCCTAACATCAATCCCTTCTTGAGCCGTGGAATCGTCAGGTCAAAATCGAAATGCAGGTTGAAGAAGTCGCCTCGGACCGCCCGGTCGACGAAGTTCTGGGTGAACGGGAACACGAACGCCGCCGCGATGGCCGCGCCGAACTCCGGTCCGACGTCGGCGAGCGCTTTGATAGTCGGCTCCAGGTTTTTGAGGTTCTTGACCAGGTCGGCCTGGGCGTCGTTGACCAGCCGGTTGGCGGTGTTGCTGAACACGCGAAGATGATCCAGGGCGGCCGTCAGGCGCGGCCGCTCCTTGATCAACACCTCGAGCGCCGGCGGTATCTTGCGCAGAGCGTCGGTGAGAACGTCGCGTTGGTCGGCGAAGGTGCCGGCAAGCCGATTCAGCGCCTGGATGGAGGCAACGATGTTGTCCCGCTGGTCGTCCAGTGTCCCCACGAACGTGTCCAGGCGGGTAATCAGATCACGTACCGCACCCTCGTGCCCGGACAGGGCGGCCGAGAAATTGTGGATGACCTCCCCGATCTGTCCCAGTCCCCCGCCGTTGACGACCGCGCCCAGTGACGACAGCGTCTGCTCTGTGGACGGGTAGGCCGATGACCGGCTCAGCGGGATGGTGGCGCCCGGCTGCAGCCGTCCGCTTCCCGACCGTCCGAGCGGCGTATTGAGCTCCACATGCATCGAGCCCAGCAGGCTGGTCTGACCGACGGTGGCTACCACGTTGGCCGGGACGACGACATCGCGCTTGACCGAGATCTCGACGTCGGCGTGCCAGCCTTGCACCCTCATCGTGCCAACACTGCCGACGACGACGTCGTCGATCATCACCGGCGAATTCGACTCCATCGTACCGACATTCGGCAGCTCGACGTGGTAGATGTTGGCCCCCGGCCCGCGTCCGACCGCACCGGGCAGCGGTAGTGAATTCAGGCCGTGGAATGCGCATCCCGTCGACGTCAACATCACGCAACAGCCAACGGCGAACACCCGCCGAGCCGCAACCCGGGCGATCATTGTTGTGGCCCGTCTGCCGGCAGCAGCATGTCCGACACGCTCGGCGCCGGCGGTGGTGGCATCGGTGTCGACGGTGGGGGCGGCAGCGGCATCGCCGCGCCCGGTATCCGCTCCGGCGGCACCGCCCCCGGCGGTCCCACCGGATCACCCGGCAGGCCGGTGTAGGCCGACACTGCGGGCGGGATCTCGGGTGGTCCGGGTTTCGGGCCCTCGCCGCCGGGCGCCAGGCGCGGTTCGGTGTACAGGATCTTGGACGGGTCAATCGACTTGGCGATGATCGGGTTGAGCGGAATTGGTGAGTTGTTGAAGTTGGTTAGTCGCAATCCGGGTCCGAGGAACAGAGCGCACAGCTTGCCCGATTCGACCGAGGTGACGTTTCCGATGGCGCCGATTTGGTCACAGCCCGGCACGGACAGCAGAACCTGACCCCCCCAAGTGGGATTGGCCATGTTCATGAGCCCGAACCCTCCGACGATGGTTCCCGTGTCGGCGTTGTAGTCGTTGAAGAAGTTGCCGTACGCGTTCGGCGCCGCGTGCAGAATGTTTTCCAGGGCCATGTGGTGATCGACCAGGTTCTGCGTGACATCGGCCAACCTGGCAATCTGTTCGCTGGTCTGGTTGCGAGTCCCGGCGATGAACCGCCGCACCTCGCCGACCGCCGTCGACAGATCGGTCAGCGCCGCGTCCAGGTCGGATTTGCTGTCGTTGACCACGCTGGTCAGCGTGGCCAGGCGGTCGTTGAACTGCACGAGCTGGACGTTGCTGTCGCGCAGCGCACTGACGAAGGTCTGCAGGTTTTTGATGATGTCGACGATGTTGCCGCTGCCGTTGGCGAGGATCCGGCCCACGCCTGACAATTGACCGAGCGTTTGCCGCAGCTTGTCGCCGTTGCCTTCGAGAGCGTTGGCGGCGCTGTCGATGAAGCGGCCCACCGACGTGCCCGATACCCCGCTCTTGGGCCCCAAATCCGTTGCCAGCCGCATCAATTGGGTTTTGACCTCGTCCCACTCGACCGGCACGGCGGTGCGTTCGACAGGTATGACTGCCCCATCACGCATGACCGGCCCACTATCGCGATAGGCCGGCGTGAGCTGGAGGTAGCGGGCGGCCACCAGATTCGGGGCAACGATGACCGCCTTTGCGTCCGCCGGGATGGGCACGTCGCGGTCGACCTTGAGGGTCATCTTGGCCCGGGTGCCCTGCGGTTCAATGGATTTGATGTTGCCGACTTTGACGCCCGAAACCCGCACCTCGTCATTGGGATAGATCGCGGTGGCGGTGGTGAAATAGGCGGTAATCGTCCGTGGGCCGAAGAACGTATTGCGGACGACGACGGCGGCGCCGGCAACGATGAGTCCGACCAGGACAACCGCCGCCACGGCCGCGAGCCGTTTGCGCCGAATCGGGGGAATCCCAGAAATCACTGTGACCCTCCGATCCGTCCGCCCAACGTGCAGCCAGGGCACGCCGGAATTTCGTTGTACGGCCAGGGGGTCAGCGACCGAGGTACCGGGGATGGGAAGCCGGGCCCCTTCGAAGTGTCGAAGGTGCGGAATCCCCAGAGGTAGTCGAACAACGCGTTGAAGAGTTGCGGGACAAGGAAGTTCGGGGCGAACGCCTGGTAGGCGTACATGCCGGAGATGGCCTCCCCGGTCGTGATCGCGAACTTGGCGAGACCCGGCAGCGCTTTGCCGATGTTGTCGCGGTTCTTTTCCAGCACCGCGGTCACCCGGTTCAGCCTCTCCAGCGTGGGCGCCAATGTGGCTTCGTTGTCGTGCACCAACGCCGTCAGCTGCTTGGCCACCGCCGACGTGTTGGCCAGCAGGTCCACGATCTCTTGTCGCCGCGCCACCAGGACTTGGAGCAGATCATCGGAGTTGAGGATGAGCTTGTTGACCTGCTGGCTGCGTTGGGAGAGTATGCCCGTGACGTCGCTGGCACTCTTGAACAGCTCGCCCAGGTTCTTGTTACGACTGTTGAGGGTGCGTGACAGCCGGGTGACTGCATCGAAGGCCGGCCCCAATTGCGGTGCGATCTGGTCGAGCGTCGCCGACAGCGTGTCTAACGACTGATTCAGCGCCGCGGTGTTGGTGTCGGCGGTGTTCGATGCGAAGTCGCTGACCGCTTCGGTCAGCGAGTAGGGCGACGACGTCCGGGAGACGGGGATTAGCGCCATCGGGTGCATCGTGCCGCTGCCGGCGGACTCCACCGTCAGCATCCGCTCGCCCAGCAGCGTGCCCGTACGGATGTGCGCGGAAGTGTCCGACCCGAGCAGGATGTTGCCCTTCATCGTGAAAGTCACCAGAGCATCGCCGTGGCGCAGCTTCACATCCGACACCGTGCCGACCTTCATCCCCGACACAACTACGGGGTTGCCCACCGCCAGGCCGCCGGCTTCCGAGAACAGCGCCTGGTAGCGGACCATCGTCGCCCATGCGATGAATCGGTCGGGCGACAGACCCACCAGGATGACCAGCACGATCAAGACCGCGCCGATGAATCCGGCCTTAATGAGCCCAGCTCCGCGATACTTCAGCATCAGGGTTCCGTGCACCTTCCCGCATCTGACCTAAAGATATTGGCGCGCACTGTCTTTCCCTGCAGATCCGTGCCACGGAGCCCGAACTGGCAGAGGTAGTACGGGATGGTGGCGCCGTTCACGCCGAGTCGCACCAGCTTGCGGTAGTTGTGCGGCGCCTTGGCGATTGCGGCGTCGAGGCGGTCCTTATCGCCATCGAGTATCGGCGCCAGCCGATTCAACTGAGCTATGGTGCCGGACAGCGGCGGGCGGGCCTCGGCGAGCAGATCCGCCAGCGAGGCGGTTCCCTGGTCCAGAGCGTCAATGGCGGACCCGATCGTGTCGCGGTCGTTCGACAGGCCGCTGACGAGGTGCTCGAGGCGATCGATCGCGCCGGAGAAATTGCCGCCTTCCTTGTCGATGTAGGCCACGACAGTGTTGAGGTTGTCGATCAGTTGCTGCACGGTTTGATCGTTGTCGGCCAAGGCATTCGAAAACGACGTCGTCTTGGTGAACAGCGACTCGAGAGTCCCGCCTTGGCCCTGGAAGACCTGCAACAATCCCGACGTCAATGCGTTGACATCGCGCGCGTTCAGGCCCTGGGTCACGGGTTTCAGTCCGCCGAGCAGCAGATCGAGGTCAAGCGCCGGCGCGGTGCGGTCGACGGGAATCTGACCACCGGCCGGCAGATGCCTGGTCGACCCCGGACCATCGACGAGTTCGAGGTAGCGATCGCCCACCAGGTTCAGGTAGCGAACCGCCGCCCTGGTGCCCTCGGTAAGGACGACGTTGCGGTCGGCGTCGAACTTCACCACAACTTTTTTGTCCGGCCGCAGCGACACGCTATTGACCGTGCCAACCCGGACCCCGGCGACCCGCACCGACTGCCCCGACTTGAGACGGGATACGTCGGTGAACACCGCCGCATACCCGGTCGTCGAACCAGTCCGATACTGGCCGAAGATAAAGAACAGGAAGGCAGTAAGGACCGCCATCACGACCGCGAAGATGCCGAACTTAATCAGCGTAGGGCGCGTTCTCATCCGGGTTGTCCGATCTGGGCGGAGTTGCGTGGTGGGCCGGCGATCGGTCCATACAACAGCTGTTTGAGGAGATCGGAGTTGAGCAGCAGCTGTGGGTTTCCGTACTGCGTCGGATTGGCGCCGATATCGGCGATCAATTGCGGCGGGGCCGAGTTGAACGGAATCTTCGGCAGGCCCACGCATCGCGGGCCGCCCGTCGCCGCAACCTTGGGCAGGTTCGTCGGATACCGATAACGTTCGGCGCCCCACGTGAGGCTCGCCGAGATGTTGATGCTCGGTTCCGACAACGGCGCCCCGTGCGAAATCTGGATTAACCCGCCGAAACTACAGGTGAGCGCCTCGTGGTACTCATTGGTCAGATCGGTGGTCGGCACCAGCAGATGCAGCACATTCGTCAACGGTTCGCGGTTCGTCGACAGGACGTCGTTGCCGATGTCGGCCAAGCCGATCGCGCTGATCAGCAATGCATCCAGGTTGTGCTGCTCGTCGACAAGGGTCTTGCTGATCCGCGCCGCGTTGGCCGCGGTCTTCACCAGGTCCGGTGCCGCGTCCGCGTAGGCGTTGGACACCGTCGGCAAGACCGCGAGGTCATGACGGAATGCCGGAAGGCTCGGCTCCAGCTTGGCCAGAAACGAATCCAAGTCGCTCAGGGCCTGGCCGAGCTGTGGGCCCCGCCCACTGAACGCTTGTGCCAGCGCACCCAGTGACTCGTTGAGCTTCGGCGGGTCGATGTGGGACAGTACCGACACCAACTGCTCGAACACCGTGTTGATTTCGACCATGACGTGCTGGCCCTGCAGCGTCTGGCCACCGCGTAGCGGCGCTGCCGTGGGCTCGGCGGGTGGCACCAGCTCGACGGACTTCGCGCCAAACACCGTCGATGACGCGATATCGACGAGCACGTTGCTGGGAATAAAGCGCAATTGCGACGGGTCGATCGCCAAATGAATGGCCGCTTGGCCGTTCGGCAGCGAATCGATCGAGGCCACCTTGCCCACCTGCACGCCGCGCATCTTGACCTTGGCGTCCGGGTTCATGACCAGACCGGCGCGTTGCGAGATCACCGTCACCGGCACGGTGTCGTTGAAGCCGCCCTGAAACAGCGCTATCGCCACGGCGAAAATCGCGCAGATGATCGCGACCGTGAGCAGTCCGAGCAGGGGTGGCGCATAGCTGCGCGACCCGACCCGGCTGGCCGGCCGGACATGCGCCGTGCGTGGGAGCCGGCCGCCGACTGAACCGCGACCCGCTGGCACGTTCTGCGTCACTGCCGTCCCACCTCCTCTGCTACCCGGACAGGTTGAAGTTGCCGTTGCTGCCGTAAATAGAAAGCGAGACCAGCAGCGTTACCGATACCACGACGATGAGCGAGGTGCGCACCGCGTTACCGGTCGCTTGGCCGACGCCGGCAGGTCCACCGGCGGCGAAATAGCCGTAGTACGTATGTATCAGCAAGATCGTGATCGCCATCAGCGCGGCCTGTAGGAACGACCACAACAGGTCGATCGGGTTCAAGAAGGTCGAAAAGTAATGCTGGTACAAGCCCTGCGACTGGCCGAACAAGAACGTCGTGGTGAACTGGCTGGCGAGGAACGACAGGATGACGGCGATACAGTACAGCGGCGTAATCGCCATCATGCCGGCCAGGATCCGAGTGCTCACCAAGTACGAAATCGGGCGAATGGCCATGGCTTCCAGCGCATCGATCTCTTCGTTGATCCGCATGGCACCCAGCTGAGCGGTCACGCCCGCACCGAAGGTTGCCGCCAAGCCGATCCCTGCGACGACCGGAGCCGCGATGCGCACGTTGATGAACGCGGCCAGAAAGCCGGTCAGCGCCTCGATACCGATGTTGCCCAGCGAGCTGTATCCCTGGACGGCCAACGTTCCACCCGCGGCCAGCGTCAAAAACCCGACGATCACCACGGTCCCGCCGATCATCGCCAAAGTGCCTGCGCCCATGCTGATCTCGGCGATCAAACGGATCACTTCGCGACGGTAGTGCACGGCGGCGAAGGGCATCCCGGCGAGCGCCTTGCCGTAGAAGAGGGTGTGGTCGCCGACCCGCCCCAACGAGGCGACCGGCCTCTCGAGTTGGCGGGTTAATCGTGGATACGCAGCCCTCAGCGCCACCGGCAGCCCCCTACTTCGCCGTCATCTTAATGCCGATCGCCGTGACGACCACATTGACGACGAACAGGGACATGAACGCATACACGACGGTTTCATTGACCGCGTTGCCGACGGCCTTGGCGCCGCCGCCGGTGATGATCAGGCCGCGATAGCAGGCGACCAATCCGGCGATGAGGCCGAAAAGCGCTGCCTTGACACAGGAAATGATCACCTCGGGGACGCCAGTGAGCAAGGTGATGCCCGCGGCGAACGCACCGGGATTGACGTCTTGCACGAATACCGAAAAGACGTAGCCGCCCACAATACCGATGATGACGACCAGACTGTTTAGCAACAGGGCCACCAGCCCGGAGGCCAGCATGCGCGGAGTCACCAGGCGCTGAACCGGATTGATACCCAAGACCTCCATCGCGTCGATCTCTTCGCGGATGGTTCGCGAACCGAGGTCCGCGCACATGGCAGTGGAGCCGGCGCCGGCCACGATCAACACCGTGACCAACGGACCGACCTGGGTGACAGCGCCGAACGCGGCACCCGCACCGGAGAGGTCCGCGGCGCCCAGTTCACGCAAGAGGATGTTGAGGGTGAAGCTAACCAGGACGGTAAACGGAATGGCCACCAACAACGTCGGCATCAGCGCGACGCGCGCGACAAACCACGACTGTTCCAAGAACTCGCGCGCCTGGAACGGCCGGCGGAACGCAAACCTGACCGCCTCCGCCGACATCGCGAAAAGACCACCGACCGCCTGCATCGGCCCAGAGAGGTTCCTCGTCAGCCTCAGCTGGGGGAGCCCCGGTGACCAGCGGTCGT
>DASZKQ010000079.1:0-4364 GCA_035552835.1 Mycobacterium sp.
GCTCGAACACGTCGGCGCTATCCGCAACGAGCAACTCCGTCGCGCCGCCGACCTCGGCGTCACCTGCAGCATCTTCGTCGACCAGATCCACTACTGGGGTGATGTCATTGTCGACGGGCTGTTCGGCGAGGAGCGCGGATCCCGTTGGATGCCAGCCGGTTCCGCGCTGGCAACCGGCATGCGCATCTCGCTGCACAACGATCCACCGGTCACGCCCGAGGAGCCGCTGCGCAACATCAGCGTGGCGATCACCCGGACGGCACCCAGCGGCCGGGTGCTCGCACCCGAAGAGCGGCTGAACGTCGAGCAGGCGATCCGCGCGCAGACCATCGACGCCGCGTGGCAGCTGTTCGCCGACGACATCATTGGCTCGCTGGAGGTCGGCAAGTACGCCGACATGGTGGTGCTGTCGGCCGACCCCCGCACGGTGCCGCCCGAACAGATCGCCGACCTCGAGGTCCGTGCGACGTTCCTGGCGGGCCGCCAGGTCTACGCGCAATGACTCCTGCCCTAGACGACGTTCTCGACCGCCTGCACGTCGTGACCCTGCCGATGCGGGTGCGCTTTCGCGGCATCACCAGCCGCGAACTGGCATTGATCGACGGCCCGGCCGGCTGGGGAGAATTCGGCGCCTTCGGCGAATACGACCACCCCGAAGCCGCACACTGGCTGGCCGCCGCTCTCGACTCGGCCTACCGGCCGGCGCCGCCGCCGCGACGAGACCGCATCGCCATCAACGCCACGGTCCCGGCCATCCCCGCCGTGCAGGTGCCCGAAATCCTCGCCCGTTTCCCCGGCGCGGGCACCGCAAAGGTGAAGGTCGCCGAACCCGGCCAAACCCTCGCCGACGACGTCGCCCGCGTCGAGGCGGTCCGTGCCCTGGTTCCCACTGTGCGGGTCGACGCCAACGGCGCCTGGACCGTTGCGCAGGCCGTCGAGGCCGCCTCCGCGCTGACCGCGAGCGGTCCGCTGGAGTATCTCGAGCAGCCCTGCGGCACCGTCGACGAGCTCGCCGAACTGCGCCGCCACCCCGACATGCCAGACGTGCCGATCGCCGCCGACGAGAGCATCCGCAAGGCCGGCGATCCGCTGGCCGTGGTCCGCGCCGGCGCAGCCGACATCGCCGTGCTGAAAGTTGCTCCGCTGGGCGGTATTTCAGCACTGCTGGAGATTGCTGCCCAGATCGACATTCCGGTCGTGATCTCCAGCGCGCTGGATTCGGCAGTCGGGATCGGCATCGGCCTGGCCGCCGCCGCCGCGCTGCCGCAACTGCATCATGCCTGCGGCCTGGGCACCGGCGGATTGTTCGTCGAGGATGTCGCCGAAGCCGTCGCGCCGGTCGACGGCTACCTGCCGGTCGCGCCGGTGACACCGGACCCGGCGCGGCTGCAGGCGCTGGCCGCGCCGCCGCAGCGCCGACAGTGGTGGATCGACCGGGTCAGGGCCTGCTATCCGCTAGTGTCCTGATTTGTGGGCTGCATGGCGTAGACGACATGGCGTCTTATCGCCAACACTTAGCGGTATGACGGGAAAAGTCCTGATCGTCGGCTTCCCGGGCGTCCAGGCGCTGGACCTGGTCGGCCCGTTCGAGGTGTTCACCTCGGCGTCGCTGGTCTTAGCCGCCGCTGGAAAACAGGGCTACCAGCTGGCGGTGGCGTCGATCGACGGGCAGCCGGTGTCCACCGAAACCGGCCTGGCCTTCGCCGCCACCGAACTGCCCGACCCGGGTGAGCCGGTCGACACCCTGATCCTGCCCGGCGGCCGCGGTGCACGTGCTGGCCGCCGCGACCCCCGACTCGTCGACTGGATCGTCTCAGCGGCGCCGCAGGCGCGCCGGGTCGTCAGCGTGTGCACCGGAGCTTTCCTGGCCGCGCAGGCCGGCCTGCTGGACGGCTGCCGGGCGACCACGCATTGGGCGTACGCCGATCAACTGGCGCGCGAATTTCCCGCAGTCGACGTCGATCCCGACCCGATCTTTGTGCGCAGCTCGCCGACGGTGTGGACCGCCGCCGGTGTCAGCGCCGGCATCGACTTGGCGCTGGCGCTGGTCGAACAGGACCACGGCACCGAAGTGGCGCAGACGGTGGCCCGCTGGCTGGTGCTGCACCTGCGCCGGCCCGGCGGGCAGACGCAGTTCGCCGCGCCGGTCTGGGTGGCCCGGGCCAAACGCGAACCGATCCGCGACGTTCAGGATGCCGTCGAATCCGAACCCGGTGGCGTGCACAGCATTACCGAGCTGGCCCGCCGTGCGGCGATGAGCCCACGGCATTTCACTCGGCTGTTCACCGACGAAGTCGGCGAGGCACCCGGCGCTTATGTCGAACGGGTCCGCACCGAGGCGGCCCGCCGCCAACTCGAGCAGACCGACGACACCGTGGTGGCCATCGCTGCGCGCTGCGGCTTTGGCACCGCGGAAACCATGCGCCGCAACTTCATTCGACGGATCGGCATTTCGCCAGACCAATACCGGAAAACTTTCACCTGAAGCTAAGGAGTAGTCAATGACACAGATCGCGATCGTGATCTATCCGGGTTTCACCGCACTGGACTTCATCGGCCCCTATGAAGTGCTGCGCTGGCTGCCCGACGCCGAGGTCCGCTTCGTGTGGCACGAACCGGGCCCGATCACCGCCGACTCCGGAGTGCTTGTCATCGGGGCCACTCATTCGTTTGCCGAAACCCCTTCGCCGGACGTCGTTTTGGTGCCCGGCGGGATGACCACCATCGAACACGCCCGCGATGAGACGCTGCTGGACTGGTTGCGTCAGGCGCATCAGAGCGCGACCTGGACGGCGTCGGTCTGCTCGGGTTCGATCATCCTGGCGGCCGCCGGGCTGCTCGACGGCAAACGCGCCACTTCGCATTGGGCGGCGCTTCCGATGCTGAAAGGGTTGGGCGCCATCCCCGTTGGCGACGAACGCGTCGTGCATCAAGGCGAAATCCTCACCAGTGCCGGGGTTTCGGCGGGTATCGATCTGGCGCTGTGGCTGGCCGGCCAGATCGGTGGGGAGGACCGCGCGAAGGTCATCCAGCTGTCGATGGAATACGACCCGCAGCCGCCGTTCGACAGCGGCCACATGTCCAAGGCATCCGCGAAGACCAAGGCGGCCGCCACCGCGCTGATGGCCCGGGATATCGCCAAACCGGCCCAGCTCAAGGCCGGGACGCTGTTGCTGTGGAACCGCGCGCTGTCCGCCGCGCGGGCCAAGGCCGCCCGCCGCTGAATTTGCCGCAGCTGAGCGGCTGCTAACGCGCATATGCTTGGCAGATGCGGCGTCTCGGCGTCATCGCAGTCTCGGCGTGGACGGTGTGCCTCGCCCTAGGCGGCTGCGCCTCGATCGTCGGCGGAACCGCCGTCGTGCACGGCGGCGCGAAAACCCCCAGTGCGACGGCACACGGTCTGCCAGCCCTGCTGCTCAGCCTCGATGAAATGAAGCAGCTGCTGAAGTTCGAAGACATCGCCATCCAAGACACCTTGACCCGGCCCGAGGCCCGGGGAACCTATCAGCCCGCCAGCTGTGTGGGTGCGGTGTTCAGCAGTATGGCGGGCTCCTATGACGGCAGCGGATACCACGACTTCTTGGAGGTCCGGCAGTCAGACGTGACTGGGGGAGGCTTGCCGCACTGGGTCGATCAGAGTGTCGCCACCTTCGACAACGGTGCGGCCGCAAAGGATTTCGTTGCCAACCAGGTCGCCCAATGGCGCCAGTGCACCGGTCGGCAGTTCAAGTATGCGTATCCGCTGCCGACTGACTGGCAGGACTCCTACCGTATCGGCGACACGATCGATTCCGGTTGCGTGACGATGATCTCCAACGTGACTACCGGCGACAAGCACTACACCGACATTCGGGCATTGGCCGCGAAGTCCAACGTCGTGGTCGACCTGCAGTTCACTGGCTTCGAGCTGACCGACGAGCCGGCGGTGGCGATCAACCGGATCCTGGATCGAATCGCTTCGCGCGGGCACGAGTGCGCATTTTGGGCGTAACTCCCTAGGCCGCTATTGCGTCGATCACTGCGTCCGGATTATCGAGAGAAACAAAGGTTTTCGCATCTGGCACCTCGATCAGCTTCCCGTTGCTGAACACCTCGGCCAGCCGGCGGCCCAGGCTCGGCGTGAAACAGCGATCCGACTGGCCCCAGACCAGCGTGACCGGCTTGGTGAACCGGGGTAGCCGGGTGGCCACGTCGGTCAGATCGGTCCTCGCCACCTGACGCAGCAGTGCCGCCAGATCACGGCAGATGCGTGCGTCCTTCAGGCACGGTTGCAGCCAGTCGGCCGTCATGCCCGGATCGGGCTGGTTGATCAGCAGGCCGAAGCCAAGCGGGGAGTGCCGCAGCGCGCCCAACCGCATTGGTCC
>DASZKQ010000080.1:0-2450 GCA_035552835.1 Mycobacterium sp.
GCCGACGAGCTGATCGTGACCGACACCATGCGGGAGCGCAAACAGATCATGGAGGACCGCGCCGATGCATTCATTGCGCTGCCGGGCGGCGTCGGCACGCTGGAGGAACTGTTTGAGGCCTGGACCGGCGGGTATCTCGGCATGCACAACAAGCCGGTTGTGCTGCTCGACCCGGCCGGACACTTCGATGGGCTGCGCGCATGGCTCTACGGACTGGTCGACAGCGGTTATGTCGCGCAAGCCGCGCTGGACCGACTGGTAGTCGTCGACGAGGTGAGCGCCGCACTCGCGGCCTGCACACCCGGATGAATCAGTGAGCCGTTGCAGATTAGGCTGGCCGCGCACAGTGCAGTTCAGCAAAGTGAGGGATAACAGTGTCTGAACACGACTCCGGTACCCGCTCATCGGTCGGGCTGCTCGATATCGCAACCCGGGTGCCCGGAGTGTTGACCGACGTTCCGGTGATGGTCCGCGGCGTGCTCACCGGGCTGCTGGCCCGGCCGACCTCCAAGACGTCGATCGGCAAAGTGTTCCAGGAACGCGCCGCTCGCTTCGGTGACCGGGTGTTCATCCGGTTCGGCGAGCAGCAACTGACCTACCGCGAGGCCAATGCGACCGCCAACCGCTACGCCGCGGCGCTGGCGGCGCGTGGTGTCGGTCGCGGCGAGGTCGTCGGGGTCATGCTGCGGAACTCACCGAATGCGGTGCTGATGATGTTGGCCGTGGTCAAATGCGGCGCGGTCGCCGGGATGCTCAACTACCACCAGCGCGGCGAGGTGCTGGCGCACAGCCTGGGCTTGCTGGACGCCAAAGTGCTCGTCGTTGAATCCGACCTGATCGACGCGGTAGACGAATGCGGCGGGGCCGGCGTTGCGCCGACCACGATCGAGGAGATGGAGCGCCTGGCCGCCACCGCGCCCACCACCAACCCGGCGTCGGCATCGGCGGTGCTGGCCAAGGACACCGCGTTCTACATCTTCACCTCGGGCACGACGGGCCATCCCAAGGCCAGCGTGATGACGCATCGTCGGTGGTTGTCCGCTTTGGCTGCGTTCGGCGGGCTGGGCTTGCGGCTGAAGGGTTCCGACACGTTGTACAGCTGCCTGCCGCTGTACCACAACAACGCGCTGACGGTCGCGATCGGATCGGTGATCAATTCGGGGGCAACCCTGGCCCTGGGTAAGTCCTTTTCGGCGTCGCGGTTTTGGGACGAGGTGATTGCCAGCGATGCAACGGCATTCATCTACATCGGTGAGGTGTGCCGCTACCTGCTCAACCAGCCGGCCAAGCCGACCGATCGCGCCCACAAGGTGCGGCTGATCGCCGGCAACGGGTTGCGGCCGGAGATTTGGGACGAGTTCACTACTCGGTTCGGCATCGCGCGAGTCTGCGAGTTCTACGCGGCCAGTGAGGGCAACACCGCGTTCATCAACATCTTCAACGTGCCCCGATCGACTGGCATCGCGCCGATGCCGTTGGCCTACGTGCAGTACGACCCCGACACCGGCCAGCCGCTGCGCGGCGACGATGGCCGGGTGCAGCGAGTGCCCGCCGGCGAGCCGGGTCTGTTGCTGAGCCCGGTGAACCGGCTGCAACCGTTTGACGGTTACACCGACCCCAGCGCGAGTGAAAAGAAGCTGGTGCGCAACGCCTTTCGTGAGGGCGACTGCTGGTTCAACACCGGCGACGTGATGAGCCCGCAGGGCATGGGCCATGCCGCGTTTGTCGACCGGCTCGGCGACACCTTCCGCTGGAAGGGCGAGAACGTCGCCACCACGCAGGTGGAACGGGCGCTGGCGGCCGACAAATCCGTCGAGGAGTGCACCGTCTTCGGCGTTGAGATCCCGCGTACCGGCGGACGCGCCGGAATGGCCGCAGTCAAGCTGCGCGACGGCGCCGAGTTCGACGGGAAGGCACTTGCGCGCACCGTCTACGAGCAACTGCCGATGTATGCGATGCCGCTGTTCGTCCGGGTGGTCGAAGAGATGGAGCACACCACCACGTTCAAGAGCCGCAAGGTGGATCTGCGCGAGCAGGCTTACGGTCCGGGCATCGAGGACCCGCTGTATGTGTTGGCCGGCCGCGACGAGGGCTATGTGCCGTTCTACGACGAATATCCGGACGAGGTCGCGGCCGGTAAGCGGCCCCAGGGCTAGGCGAAGCCAGCTTCGTGATCAACGGCCACACCAGCACTGTCAGCTGGGCGTGACATTGTTCTCGAAAGTGATGTCACCCGCGATGTCAAAGTGCGGGAGGCAGTAATCCCTCACCCAGCGACCCAAGAGGCCGTTGTGTCTCGTGAGGTTCAGCGAGACCCTCAGCGCTCGCGCAGCGGCGGCGGCGGGCACCATAGATGGGTGCACTCCACCCTGTGCGGTCGCCGAGTAACGAGCGACCGCCCGCTGATCATGGCGATCGTCAACCGCACGCCGGATTCGTTTTATGACCGC
>DASZKQ010000081.1:0-4187 GCA_035552835.1 Mycobacterium sp.
CTGGTGATGGCGTCCTTGCCCGTGCCGCTGCCGTAGGAGCTCTTCCAGCCCAACCCCTGCTGTTCGATCGGAGCGGCCTCCGGCTCAGGACCAACCAGGTCGCCGTCGCCGGCGCCGTGGGTCTTGCCGAAGGTGTGGCCACCGACGATGAGCGCGGCGGTCTCCTCGTCGTTCATCGCCATCCGGCCGAACGTCTCGCGGATGTCGATCGCCGCGGCGACTGGATCCGGCTTGCCTTCGGGGCCTTCGGGATTGACGTAGATCAGACCCATGGTGGTCGCGCCGTAGGGCTGGGCGAGATCCCGCTTGCCGGAGTAGCGCTTGTTGGTGCCCAACCATTCGTCCTCTTCACCGAAGAGGATCTCTTCGGGCTCCCAGACGTCTTCGCGGCCGAAGGCGAATCCGAAGGTCTTGAAGCCCATCGACTCCAAAGCACAGTTGCCGGCGAAGATGATCAAATCGGCCCAGGAGATCTTGTTGCCGTACTTCTTTTTGACCGGCCACAGCAGCCGGCGCGCCTTGTCCAGGCTCACATTGTCGGGCCAACTGTTGAGCGGGGCGAAGCGCTGCATGCCCTGGCCGCCGCCGCCGCGGCCGTCGTGAATGCGGTAGGTCCCCGCAGCATGCCAGCTCATTCGGATGAACAAGCCGCCGTAGTGGCCGTAGTCGGCGGGCCACCAGTCCTGCGACGTGGTCATCACCGAGATCACGTCCGCTTTGAGCTCCCCGGGATCGACCTTGGCGAATTCCGCGGCGTAGTCGAAGTCGTCGCCGAGCGGGTTGGACGCCGGCGAGTGCGGGTGCAGTGTCGACACGTCGATCTGGTCGGGCCACCAGTCCCGGTTCGTCAGGGGTGGATGCGATTTCGGCTCCGGCGCAGAGATCACCGGGTTTTCACTTTCGCTGCCCTTGTGGGTTGTATCGGATGACACAGCATTCCTTTCAGAGATAGTTGAATCGGCCAGTGATCACGGCTGTGATCCGGAATTTGCGGTCGAGCAGTCGGGGCATAGACCCCAGTAGATGACTTCTGCTTCGTCGAGAACGAAGCCATCCAGCGCGTTGTCGTCGTCCGAAGGGGTCAAGCATGGCGCATCACCGACCGCACAGTCGACATCGGCGATGACGCCACAGGATCGGCATACGACGTGATGGTGGTTGTCGCCGACCCGAGACTCATACCGGGCAACCATGCCCAATGGCTGAATGCGTCGAACTAGACCTACCGCGGTCAGCGCGTTGAGCACGTCGTACACCGCCTGACGGGACACGTCGGGCAGGCCGCTGCGTACCGCCGACAAGATCGTCTCGGTATCGGCATGCGGATGAGAATGCACCGCCTCTAATACGGCGACCCTGGGCCGGGTCACTCGCAAGTCGGCCATACGCAGCTGCGCTGCGTGATCCGCCGACGTTGACGACACCACATCAATATGCCGCTGTTGTTTGGAACGAGTCAAGACCTTATCTGGAATCGGTCAAAACTTTGATCGCGGCTTCGGCCGACCGCACGGCCGCGAGGTCGGCTCCTTTGCCGAGGCGGCCCAGACGGGGGAGCGCGCCGGGGTGCTTGACCAGGTAGCGGGCGACGGCCGATAAGTTTGGCCTGCCATTCGGGTGGCTGAGGCCGACAATGTCGGCGTCTACGCTGCCGTCGCCGGCCCGGTCGCTGATTGCGCGCACCACCGACCAGGGGACGCCGCGCTCGTCGCACACTTTCGCGACGGCGGCGGTCTCCATGTCAAGTGCCACCACGCCCTGCGCACGCAGGTCGGCGTGCAGCGCCGGATCGAGCAGCAGCTCGTCGGTGGTGCACAACTTCCCGTAGGCGTTGCCGATGCGAAGCGGCGTGGGCCGATACTCGGAGCCGTCCGCGGCGCTCACGACGACCTCGGGGAGCACCAGCGTTCCGATCGGCGTCTGGTTCTCGATGGCGCCCGCGATACCGACGACGATCACCCACTCGACGTCGACCGTGTCCAGCAAGCGCACCGTCGCGGCGTGCGCCAGGGCCGTGCCGATTCCGGTGATCACCGCGGTCACGGGACGGTCGCCGATCTGGCCGGCATAGCCCGACCCGGTCTTGCGAAGCCCTAGTCGCCGTCGCAGCGGCCGGAGTTCCATGGGCATCGCGCACACGAAGGCGATCACCCGGCCATCGTATGCACGGGCGGGAAATGTCCACCGCAGACGAAAAAGGAACGGAGAGCAATAACTCCGTCCCACTCCAATGTATAGCGCACCCGGGGGCTTGCGGCAAGACCCGGGTCATGATGCAAAATCGCTGGCCGAAGCCAGAACTCAGCGAAACGGGGCTGTGAGGTGGGTATCGAATCGATCTCCGAACATGCGGTGGTCGTTGCCGGGGGAGGCCCGACAGGCCTGATGTTGGCCGGCGAGCTGGCCGTGGCTGGAGTCGACGTCGCCATTGTCGAGCAGCGCGCCAACCAGGACCTGATTGGCTCGCGGGCGGGTGGTCTGCATTCGCGAACCATCGAGGTTCTCGATCAGCGCGGGATCGCTGATCGGTTCCTAACCCAGGGGGAGGTGGCGCAGGTCGCGGGGTTTTCCCAAATTCGTCTGGATATCAGCGACTTTCCCACCCGACATCCCTACGGCCTCGCGCTGTGGCAGAACCACATCGAGCGGATACTGGCCGACTGGGTCAGCGAGCTGGCGGTAGCGATCTATCGCGGGTGCGAGGTGACGGGCTTCGCTCAAGATCGCACCGGCGTCGACGTCAAGCTGGCCGGCGGCCGGTCGCTCCGGGCGGAGTATCTCCTCGGATGCGACGGAGGACGCAGTGCGATCCGCAAAGCAGCCGGCATCGAGTTCCCGGGTTGGGATCCGACGATGAGCTACCTGCTCGCCGAAGTCGAAATGGCACTCGAACCGGACCAGCTGCCGGAATGGGGAATCCGCCACGACGCCCTGGGCGTCCATGCGCTCAGCAGGTTGGAAGATGGCGGACCGGTGCGGGTCATGGTAACCGAGAAATACCTCGGTCCCAACAGCGAACCCACCTTGGGCGATTTGAGCAAGGGGCTCATCGACGTGTACGGGACGGATTACGGGATCCACAGTCCCGCATGGATTTCCAGGTTCACGGATACGGCGCGACAGGCGGCGGCTTATCGCGACGGACGGGTCCTGCTGGCCGGCGACGCCGCCCACGTGCATCATCCGATCGGGGGGCAGGGCCTCAACACCGGTGTGCAGGATGCGATGAACCTGGGATGGAAGCTCGCCCAGGTGGTCAACCGGATATCGCCCGACAGCCTGCTGGATACCTACCATGCCGAACGCCACCCGATCGCCGCGCGCGTGCTGCGCAATACGTTGGCGCAGATTGCGCTTCTTCGCCGCCCAGACGACGAACGCACCAAAGCCTTGCGCGACACCATGTCTGAACTTCTCGGCATGGACGAGCCTCGCAAACGATTCGGCGCGATGATGTCCGGCCTGGACATCCATTACGACTTCGGCGCGGGACACCCGCTGCTCGGGCGTCGCATGCCCGATCTGGACCTAGTCACCGAAAACGGCCCGCTGCGAGTATTCGCTCTGCTGCATGACGCGCGGCCGGTGCTGCTCAATCTCGGTGAGCCTGGCGACTTCGACATCACACCGTGGGCCAATCGGGTCAAAGCGATCAGCGCGAAATACGTGGGTGAATGGGTTCTTCCGGCCCTTGGTGAGGTGATAGCTCCCACCGCGGTATTGATCCGGCCCGACGGATATGTGGCCTGGGTGGGCAAGCACGCTCAACTCGGGCTCGCGGACGCGCTCACCACCTGGTTCGGGACCGGCGCTAAGCGGTGATCGCAGCCCGATGTCAGGGCCTACTCGATACCCTTCTTGACCTTGAGGACCCGCTCGCACGAGGCTAATTCTCCCTGTGCGTTGAGGCGCGGGACTCAGCCCGCGCTGGAGCGCTCGTCCACCACGCAGGCTCGCGTTGCGGGTCGGTCGATGAAGTTCTCTTCGTCTCGGGCAATCTCGTCGACGCCAAGACTGGCCATCCAGCCGGACAGGTCCTCCCGGTCAGCGAAGACGAGTTCGGTCATGCAGTCGAAGCTGATCTCAGTACCTTCGATGTTGAAGGCGTCCCCGCGCTGGATGTAGTTGCGCTTGTACACCATCGGCATGAATGCCTTGCTGAGCACGAGTGGTACGTGGTTGTGCTC
>DASZKQ010000082.1:0-2071 GCA_035552835.1 Mycobacterium sp.
GCCAGCGAGCGGAGGTCCGCGTCGGGATCGGTTTGCCAGCCAGCGATCCCGGGCCGCTGCGGCGGCTGATCGCCACACTGCCCGCCCTGGAGGTGTCGCGTCCGGACTGGCCGGCCGAAGCCGTCCTGGTAGGTCCGCTGCACTTCGAGCCGACCGAACAACTGCTGCCGATCCCGCCCGGCTCCGGGCCGGTCGTGGTCGTCGCGCCGTCGACGGCATTGACCGGGACGCAGGGGATGGCCCAGACCGCCCTGGACAGCTTGGTGCCCGGAACCGGTTTACCCGCCGATGCGCGGGTAGTGGTGTCGCGGCTCAACGGTCCGGTTCTGACCGTGCCGCCGTGGGCGGTGGCCGGGCTGGGACGTCAAGACGAACTGCTGGCGCATGCCGACCTGGCGATCTGCGGCGGCGGGCACGGAATGGTGGCCAAGACACTGCTGGCCGGTGTGCCGCTGGTGATGGTTCCCGGCGGAGGGGATCAGTGGGAGATCGCCAACCGGGTGGTGCGCCATGGCAGCGGGCGGCTGGTTCGGCCGTTGACCGCCGAGGCGCTGGTGAGGGCCGTCGATGAGGTGCTCTCGACGCCGACCTTTCGGGAAGCTGCCCAGCGTGCCGCGGCCAGCGTTGCCGAGGTCGCCGACCCGGTACGGGTGTGCCACGATGCGCTCGCGCCCGCTCGGTAGGTTCGGTGGCGTGCGGCTAACGGAGTTTCACGAGCGGGTCACCTTGCGTTTCGGCGCCACCTACGGCGCCTCGGTGCTGACCGATCACGTGCTGACCAACTTCGACGGCCGCACCGGTGCGCAGGCCATCGAGGACGGCGTGGACCCGCGCGACGTGTGGCGGGCGCTATGCGCCGACTTCGACGTTCCTCGCGAACAGTGGTGAAATTGGCGTCCGTTGCCCGAAGCTGCCCCGCGGCCACATCCTGTGCGAGAACTTTTTGCACGTGTATTACGTGTAGTAGGTACTCAACCGAATGCGGAGGCTGGCATGAATGCTGCGACTTTTCGTTGGCGAGCGATCCTGGCGGTTGGGCTGGCAGTGGTGGGACTCGCCGCGACGGTGTTCCTCGTCCGATCTCCCGCGATGCCGTCCGCGAGTGGGACGACGTCGAGCGCAATTCCGGCACCTACGGTCGACGAACCGGCGACGGGGCGCCCCAAGGCTGAGACCGCCGTCCTGGCCGGTGGCTGTTTCTGGGGTGTGCAGGGCGTTTACCAGCACGTCAAAGGGGTGGGAGCGGCCGAATCCGGTTATGCGGGAGGAAATGCGGCGACAGCTGATTACGAGACTGTCAGCACCGGGAACACCGGGCACGCCGAGACGGTTCGCATCACCTATGACCCGGGTCAAGTTACCTACGGGCAGCTGTTGCAGATCTTTTTCGCTGTCGTGCAAGATCCGACCGAACTCAACCGTCAGGGGCCCGACGTAGGCACTCAGTATCGTTCGGTGATCTTTGCGCAGAACGACACCCAACGGAACATTGCGGATGCCTACGTCGCCCAGCTGAACCAGGCGGGCGCCTTCCCCGCGCCGATCGTCACCAGCGTGTCGTCGGCGGCCCAGTTCTTCCCTGCGGAGGCCTACCACCAGGACTTCTTCGACTTGAATCCGAACAACCCGTACATCGTCCAAAACGACTTGCCCAAGTTGGACGCGCTCAGGTCGACGTTCCCGGACCTATACCGCTAGCCGGCGCTGATCTCGCCGCAACCGTCTCATTTAGACGATTCTGCGTCTCGACGGCAGTACGGCGCGCCTACTTGTCATCGAACACACGTTCGCTAATGTGGTCGGTGTTCGACGGTCAGATGCTGGTCAGGCCACTTGTCAGACCCTGCCTCTAGCGTCACGGCCAACTGACCGATACCGGTCGAGGAGAACACCGACTACACCGAGAGGTAGCACCATGACGCAAGCCCCTGACCGCGAGAAGGCCCTCGAACTGGCGATGGCCCAGATCGAGAAGAGTTACGGCAAAGGTTCGGTGATGCGCCTCGGCGACGAGGTGCGCCAGCCGATCTCGGTCATCCCGACCGGGTCGATCGCACTGGACGTTGCCCTG
>DASZKQ010000083.1:0-2452 GCA_035552835.1 Mycobacterium sp.
CCGCATCGACCACTACCTGGGCAAGGAGACGGTCCAGAACATCTTGGCGCTGCGCTTCGCCAATCAACTGTGGGATCCGATCTGGAACGCGCACTACGTCGACCATGTGCAGATCACCATGGCCGAAGACATCGGGCTGGGTGGGCGAGCCGGCTACTACGACGGCATTGGCGCCGCCCGCGATGTCATCCAGAACCACCTGATGCAGCTGCTGGCGCTGACCGCGATGGAAGAGCCGGTCAGCTTCAAACCGTCGGCGTTGCAGGCCGAGAAGATCAAGGTGTTGTCGGCCACCCAACTCGCGCAGCCGCTCGATGAGACCAGCAGCCGTGGCCAATACGCTGCGGGCTGGCAGGGCGGCGAGAAAGTGGTCGGTCTGCTCGACGAGGAGGGCTTCGCCAAGGACTCCACCACCGAGACCTTCGCCGCCATCACGCTCGAGGTGGACACCCGCCGCTGGGCCGGCGTGCCGTTCTACCTACGAACCGGAAAACGGTTGGGCCGCAGAGTGACCGAGATCGCTCTGGTCTTCAAACGCGCGCCGCATCTGCCGTTCGATGCCACCATGACCGACGAGCTCGGCACCAACGCCATTGTCATCCGGGTACAGCCGGATGAAGGGATCACGTTGCGGTTCGGTTCCAAGGTCCCGGGCAGCACGATGGAGGTCCGCGACGTCAATATGGATTTCTCCTACGGCTCGGCGTTCGTGGAGGATTCCCCCGAGGCGTATGAACGACTGATCCTGGATGTGCTGCTCGGTGAGCCATCGCTGTTCCCGGTGAACGAAGAGGTCGAATTGGCTTGGGAGATACTGGATCCCGTCCTCGATTATTGGGCGACACGCGGCAAGCCCGACCCCTATGAGTCGGGTACCTGGGGGCCCGCGTCGGCCTTCGAGATGTTGCGCCGGACCGACCGGGAATGGCGGCGGCCATGATCGTTGACATGCTGGACACCAGCACCACCGCGGTCAACAAGAAGCTTGACGAGCTACGCGAAAAAGCCGGTGTCGTAACGATAGGCCGGGTGGGGACGCTGATCATCGCCGCAGACGACGGCGCCCTGCTCGAGGAATCGATCGAGGCGGCCAACGCCGCCAGCCACGAGCACCCCAGTCGGGTCCTCGTCGTCACACCTGGCAATGCCGACGTCGCCGAGGCGCGGCTGGATGCCCAGGTTCGGGTTGGCGGTGATGCAGGCGCCGGGGAGGTCGTGGTGCTGAGGCTGTCCGGGCCGCTGGCCGGTCATGCCGACAGCGTCGTCATTCCCTTCTTGCTCCCCGACATCCCGGTGCTGGCATGGTGGCCCTGTGTCGCCCCGGCGGTGCCCGCGCAAGACCCGTTGGGCAAGTTGGCGATTCGGCGTATCACCGATGCGACCAATGGTGAGGATCCGCTGTCGGCGATCAAGAGCCGGCTTCCCGGATACACCGCCGGTGACACCGATCTTTCCTGGGCCCGTATCACCTACTGGCGGGCGTTGCTCACCTCCGCGGTCGACCAGAAACCCCACGAGAAGATCGAATCGGCCCTGGTTTCCGGTTTGCGAAACGAACCGGCGCTGGACGTGCTGGCTGGCTGGCTGGCCAGCCGGATCGACGGACCGGTGCGCCGGGTGGTCGGCGACCTCAAAGTCGAGCTGGAACGCAAAACCGAAACCATCACCCTGAGCCGGCCGCAGGAGGGCACCACGGCGACCCTGAGTCGGACCGGCCGGCCAGATGCGCTGGTGCCGTTGGCGCGCAGGGAAACCCGTGAGTGCCTGGCGGAAGACATGCGGCGGTTGGATCCCGACGAGATCTACTTCGCCGCCCTCGAAGGCATCGACAAGGTGCAGTACGCATGAGCACGGTCATCGACATCGTCCCGGACAGCGAGGCCCTGGTCCGGGCCGCCGGCAGCCGGCTGGTCAACACCATCCAGACCGCCGTCGCGGCCCGTGGGCGTGCGCTGATCGTGCTGACCGGCGGCGGCAACGGCATCGGTCTGCTGAAATATCTCGCCGCCCAAGGCCAGCAGATCGACTGGTCGAAGGTGCATCTGTTCTGGGGCGACGAGCGCTACGTTCCCGAGGACGACGACGAACGCAACGAAAAGCAGGCACGCGAAGCATTGCTCGATCACATCGACATCCCGCCGAGCCAGGTGCATCCCATGGCCGCCAGTGGTGGCGAATTCGGCAATGATCTGGCCGCGGCCGCACTGGCCTACGAACAGTTGCTGGCGGCCAACGCCGCACCCGGGGAGCCGGTCCCGAATTTCGATGTCCACCTGCTGGGAATGGGACCCGAGGGCCACATCAACTCCCTATTCCCCGACACCCCCGCCGTCCTCGAGACCACCCGCATGGTCGTCGCGGTCGAAGATTCCCCCAAACCGCCGCCGCAACGAATCACCTTGACACTGCCGGCCATTCAGCGCTCCCGCGAGGTCTGGCTGATGGTCGCCGG
>DASZKQ010000084.1:0-1810 GCA_035552835.1 Mycobacterium sp.
TAGACCTCGGCGAGGCTCACGTCGTCGGGCCCGATGCCGGCTTCGGCGTAGGCGGCGTCGAGGATCTGATCCTTGAACACCCGCTCCGGGGCGGGCACGACCGCGGTGGAATCCGTTGCGATGTCCGGTAATTCGGGCAAGTGCTGCGGGTACTGCGGGGTCACCGTGCTGACCGCGCGCACCGACGGCACGCCGTCCAGTGAGCCGAGGTGCTTGCGGGCGAAGTCGGCGCCGGCCACGATCAGCGCGGCCGCGCCATCCGAGGTGGCGCAGATGTCGAGCTGCCGCAACGGGTCGCTGACGACCGGGCTGGCCAGCACGTCCTCGACCGAGGATTCCTTGCGGTAGCGGGCATTCGGGTTTTGCAGGCCGTGCTGGGAGTTCTTGACTTTCACCTGAGCGAAATCCTCGGACGTCGCCCCGTACAGGTCCATCCGGCGGCGGGCCAGCAGCGCGAAGTACACCGGGTTCATCGCGCCGATCAGATGGAAGCGCTGCCAGTCCGGGTCGTTCTTGCGTTCCCCGCCGACCGGGGCGAACGCGCCCTTCGGGGTGGTGTCGGCGCCGATCACCAGTGCCACATCGCAGAACCCGGCCAGAATGTGGGCGCGTGCGCTCTGCAATGCCTGCGAACCGCTGGCACACGCGGCGTAACTGGAGCTGACCGGCACGCCGTTCCAGCCCAGCTTCTGCGCGAACGTCGACCCGGCGATGAAGCCCGGGTAGCCGTTGCGGATGGTGTCGGCCCCGGCGACCAGCTGAATCTGCTGCCAGTCCAGGCCGGCTTCCGCCAGTGCGGCGCGGGCGGCAACGACGCCGTATTCGGTGAAGTCTCGGCCCCATTTGCCCCACGGGTGCATGCCCGCACCGAGGATGTACAGCGGCTCGGGCGTACTCATGAGGCGATCCTCCAGGCGTGCACGAGGCGTTCGACCCCATCGGCATCGGTGAACAGCGTCATGGTGGCCAGTTCCATCGCCATGCCGACCTTCAGATCGGCGGCCAGGGTGCCCTCGACGACCTTGCCGAGCACGATGATGCCCTCACCGGCGAGTTCCACCGCGGCGATGGCGAAGGGTTCGAACGGATCCGGGGCGGGATAGGGCGCCGGCGGCGGATAGCGGTTCTCGGTGTAGCTCCACAGTGTTCCCCGGCGCGACAGCGCGACGGCCTCTAGTGCGTCGCTGTCGCAAGCCGGGTTCGGGCAGTTGTTCTCCCGCGGCGGGAAGACGTAGGTGCCGCACTTCGGGCATTTGCCGCCGATGAGATGGGGGCCATCGGCCCCGTCGATGTTCGCGTCGGTGGCGAACCATCCGTCGATTGCCGGTTTTGGGCTGGTGACCTCGGGCACCGCGTCAGCCTACCCAGCGTAGGGAAGAAACTGAAACGTGTTGCAGTTCGCGGCCGGCTGGCGTCGCCGCTACTCGGCGTCGGACCCAGTGCTTAGAGTTGAGGCCGTGAGCCCAGCCAGGACCGCAAGCAAGAAGACACAGGCCGGCAAGGCCACCGACGACAAGCCCACGTTGATGCTTCTCGACGGCAACTCGCTGGCATACCGGGCCTTCTATGCGTTGCCTGCCGAAAACTTCAAAACGCAGGGCGGCCTGACCACCAACGCGGTGTACGGATTCACCGCGATGCTGATCAACCTGCTGCGGGACGAGGCGCCCAGCCATATCGCCGCCGCGTTCGACGTGTCACGTCAGACGTTTCGCTCCGACCGCTATCCGGAATACAAGGCCAACCGCTCCACCACGCCGGACGAATTTCGCGGCCAGATCGACATCACCAAGGAAGTCCTTGCGGCGCT
>DASZKQ010000085.1:0-2119 GCA_035552835.1 Mycobacterium sp.
GCCGCTTTCGCCACCGAGTCGACGTGGGACCGGTTGGCCGACGCGCTGACAGATAAATACTCCGCGACGGCAACGCGCGTCGTGCTGTACAACGCCGTTGGCGATCCCGAGCGTTTCGAGCGGTATGGCGAGGTGGCCCGCCGGGTCAGCGGCCGATCAACCGCTGCATGAAGTCGGGATAGCGCGCGCCCTGCACCTCGATACCTGCTGCGGCGTCGTCGATCTCGCGCAGGTCGTCGCCGGTCAGCTCGACATCCGCCGCCCCGAGGTTTTCCGCCAGCCGTTCCAGGCGCCGGGTGCCGGGGATCGGCACGATCCACGGCTGTTGCGCGAGCAGCCACGCCAAAGCGATCTGGCCGGGTGTCGTGCCCTTGCGGGCCGCGATCGTCTGCAGTAGGTCAACCACGGCGCGGTTGGCCCCGCGGACGTCGGCGGCAAACCTGGGAATGCTGTTGCGGATGTCGGCGCTGTCGAATTGCGTGTTCTCGCTGATGCTTCCGGTGAGAAAGCCCTTGCCAAGCGGGCTGTACGGCACGAAGCCGATGCCGAGTTCGGCCAGCGTCGGCAGCACCCCAGTCTCGGGGGCCTCGGGTTCTCGCCACCACAGCGAGTACTCGCTTTGCACCGCGGTCACGGGTTGGACCGCGTGGGCGCGACGAATAGTCTCCGCCGACGCCTCCGACATCCCGAAATGCTTCACCTTGCCGATTCGGATCAGCTCCTTGACCGTTCCGGCCACATCCTCGATCGGGACCTCGGGGTCGACCCGGTGCTGGTAAAGCAAGTCGATGGTCGCCACGCCCAGCCGCCGCAGCGAATTGTCGGCAACCTCTTTGATGTGCTCGGGTCGGCTGTCCAGTCCCGCGATGTTGCCGTCGGCGCTGAAGGCGAAGCCGAACTTGGTCGCGATCACCACCTGCCCCGCGAACGGCGCCAAGGCTTCGCCGACCAGTTCCTCGTTGTCGCCGTAGGCTTCGGCGGTGTCGAAGAAGGTGACGCCGCGTTCGACGGCAGCGCGGATCACCGCGATCATCTCGGCTTTGGACCCCGACGGCCCGAAGCCGCGGCTCATGCCCATGCAGCCCAACCCGATCGCCGAGACCTCGAGGTTGTCACCGAGGATGCGCTTGTCCACTTTTGCTCCTGTCGCTCGTCAGGACACCGGCAGGTCAACCAGGTCGGCCAACCGGGTCCGGTGGCGGTAGGCGGTGCCGAACGCCAACTGATCGCTCTTGGCCCGCTTCAGGTAAAGATGCGCCGGATACTCCCACGTCATCCCGATGCCGCCGTGCAGCTGAACACATTCCTCGGCGGCGTGTACAGCCGCACCACTGCAGTAGGCCTGCGCGACGGCCGCGGCAATCGTCGCATCGCCGTCTCGGCGAGCGCAGGTGTCGGCGGCGTATCGGGCCACGGCCGCAGCGGAATTGACTTCGATCCACAGATCGGCCAGCCGATGCTTGATGGCCTGGTAAGACCCGATCGCCCGGCCAAACTGCTTGCGCTGCTTGGCGTAAGCCAGTGTGGTCTCGAAGCACCACTGTGCGATGCCCAGCTGCTCGGAAGCGAGCAGCGCCGCGCCCGTCTGCAGCGCCGCCCGCACCGCGGTCTCAGCAGCGCCGACACGCGACGATGCTGCTGAAGAAAACTCAACGTTTGCAAGGGGTCTCGTCATATCCAGGGTAAGCACCGGCGACACGTCGACGCCGGATGCGTCGCGGGAGACGGTGTGCAACTCCAGCCCGTCGGGTCCGGCCACCGGCACCACCAGCATGTCGGCCTCGCTCGCACCGGCCACGCTGGTAACTCGTCCGGTCAGCCCGTGGCCGCTGATACTGACCCCGGTGACCACGCCATCGGGCGCGGTGGACAGTGGCACTGCCAGCGCAGCGGTGAGCGAACCCGCCGCCAATCCCTTGACCGTCTCGTTGTCGCCGGCCTCTAGCAGGGCGACGGTGGCCAGCACCGCGCTGGACACAAACGGCACCGGCGCGACGGCTCGGCCGATCTCCTCCATCACGACGGCCGCCTCACGAGCACCCGCGCCCCCGCCGCCGAGTTGCTCGGGCACCAGCAAGCCGGCCATCCCCAGATCGGCGGCCAGTGCATGCCAGACATC
>DASZKQ010000086.1:0-4796 GCA_035552835.1 Mycobacterium sp.
CCTGACGCTAAGCCGCTTCGACTCGTCGCTGTTCACCGGCACCCGGTGGGAAGGCAACCTCACCCAGCTGGAGATGCAGTGGGGCCGCACCATCGGCCAGCTGCCCAGCCCGTACACGGGCGGCAACCCGCTGATCATCCCTTACCACTTCGACCAGGGGCCCTGACATGGTGCTGGACAGGCGAATCAAGATCCAACTGGCGATCTTCGTCGTCGTCGCGCTTGTTGCGGCTGTGATCATGATCTTTGGCTACATGCAGTTACCGCGGCTTCTGTTCGGTGTCGGGCAATACCAGGTGATCGTCGAGCTGCCCCGGGCGGGTGGGCTCTACAAGAGCGGGAATGTCACCTACCGCGGCACCGAGGTGGGCCAGATCCAGGACGTGCGCCTGACCGACACGGGTGTGGAAGCGGTGCTGTCGCTACGATCAGACGTCCGTATCCCGTCGGATCTGGATGCGCAGGTCCACAGCGTGTCGGCGATCGGCGAGCAGTACGTCGCGTTGCTGCCCCGCAACGGCACTTCGCCGCCGCTGAAAAACGGTGACGCGATCCCGCTCAGCCACACCTCGGTGCCCCCCGACATCAACAGTTTGCTCGACGCCACCAACCGGGGCCTGCAGGCAATCCCGCACGACAACCTCAAGACTGCGGTGGACGAGGCCTACACAGCGTTCGGCGGACTGGGCCCGGACATCTCCAGGTTGGTCAAGGGCTCCACCCAGTTGGCTATCGACGCGCGCGCCAACCTGGACCCACTGACCGCGCTCATCGACCAATCCCAGCCCGTGCTGGACTCGCAGACCGACACCTCGGGTGCGATCCGGGCGTGGGCGGCGCATCTGGCCATCATCACCAACGAACTGCAAACCAACGACTCGTCGGTGACTGGGCTGATCGAAAGGGGTGGACCGGCAGCCGGTGAGGCGCGCCAGCTCTTCGAGCGGCTGCAGCCCACGCTGCCGATCGTGCTTGCCAACCTGGTGAGCGTCGGCCAGGTGGCGGTCACCTATCAGCCCGACATCGAACAGCTGCTAGTGCTCCTGCCGGAGGGCACGCAAACGATGCAGGCCCAGGGGGTCGCGAACAGGAATACCAAACAGGCCTACCTCGGCGCGTTTCTGGACTTCAAATTGAACCTGAACCTTCCGCCGGCGTGCACCACTGGATTCCTGCCCGTCCAGCAGCAGCGCGTGCCCACATTCGAGGATTACCCGGATCGCGCCCCCGGCGACGTGTACTGCCGGATCCCACAGGACAACCCAATCACCGCGGTGCGCGGCGCCCGCAACTACCGGTGCGAGACCGTTCCTGGCAAGCGCGCGCCGACGGTGAAGATGTGTGAGAGCAGCGAGCAGTACGTACCACTCAACGATGGCTGGAACTGGAAGGGCGACCCCAATGCCACACTTTCCGGCCAGGACATTCCGCAGCTGCCACCCGGCTCCCCACCGCAAGCAGGGGGTCCACCCCCCGGTCCGGCGCCACCGTTAGCGATTGCTGCCGCCGAGTACGACCCAGCCACCGGCACGTACGTGGGACCAGACGGGCATGTCTATACGCAAGCCGACCTGGCCCAAAACGCGAAAGGTAAGACATGGCAAAGCATGCTGACGCCAAGCGGCGACTGAACGGCTCGCCGGTGGTGGCCGACGACCGTCAAGCCGAAGACCACCACGGCGACGAGCTCGAAGCCGACGACCGTCAAGTGGATGCAGACCCCGGCGAGAGCGCTGAAACCGATGCACTGCAACGTCATTCGCGTGTGCGGGCGGCGATCGCGGTGGGCATTGCGGTGGTGGCCGCGTTGGGAAGTTTGACTGGCTGGCTCGGATACCAGACGTTTGGTGACCACCAATTAGAGCTACAGCGCAACCTGTTCGTGGAAGTCGGCCGCCAGGGTGCGGTGAACCTGACCACGATCAGCTACACCGAGGCCGACGCGGACGTGCAGCGGATCCTGGATTCGTCGACCGGCGCCTTTTATGACGATTTCAAGAAGCGATCCCAGCCGTTTGTCGAGGTCGTCAAGCAGGCGCAGTCGAAGTCGGAGGGCACCGTCACCGCGGCCGGCCTGGAATCGCAGGCAGGCGATCACGCGCAAGTGCTTGTTGCGGTAACAGTCAACACGGCACTTGCAGGCGCGCCGGAACGGCAACCGCGGTCATGGCGCATGCGGATCAGCGTCGAAAAGGTCGGCGAGGGCGCCAAGGTCTCCAACGTCGAGTTCGTGCCATGAAGACTCCGAACACACACCATCCCGCCACAAGTTCGGAGCTCAGCATGTCAATCGACACCGAAGTCATTACCGACGGATCGCAGGCCGGACCGGAGGAAACCCGGGCGCAGAGCGGCGCGGAGACTGATACCGCAGAGCGGGCGGATGTGTGCGACGAAGCCGACGCCGCTGAAGACGTGGACTACGCCGAACGGGAGACGGCACCCGGCAGCGGGTTCAGCCGATTCCCCTGGAAACGCATGCTCGCCTACGGCGTTCTGCCCGGGCTCGCACTGATCTTGGCACTGGGGGTGGGCTATCTGAAGTGGCAGCACACGGCGGCACGCGACGCGCGGACGGCGGCCACGCAGTCGGTGCAGACGGCCACCGATAGCACAATCGCGATGCTGTCGTACCGTCCGGAAACCGTGGAAAAGGACCTGACCGGCGCGCGGGACCGGCTAACCGGGCAGTTCAAGGACGCCTACGCCAGGCTGACCCACGATGTTGTCATCCCCGGCGCCAAGCAGAAGCAGATCTCGGCGGTGGCCACTGTGCCGGCCGCCGCATCGGTATCGGCAACCGAAAAGCACGCGGTGGTCCTGGTTTTCGTCAACCAGACCATCAGCATCGGCAACGATCCTCCCACCAACACCGCCTCCACGGTGCGCGTCACGCTCGACAAGGTTGATGGCCGATGGCTTACCTCGCAATTCGACCCGGTGTGAGTCGCAACATCGCCGGCCTGATGCTGGCTTGGGGACTCTGCGGTGTCACAGCGACAGTGGCTCCGCACGCCCGCGCCGACGCGGTGGCCTATTTGGTCAACGTGACGGTGCGGCCCGGTTACAACTTCGCCAGCGCCGACCAAGCCTTGAGCTACGGACATGGCATCTGCGACAAGGTATCTCAGGGCCGCAGCTACGGGCAGGTCATGGGTGATGTGAAGGCCGACTTCAACACCTCCGACGAGTACCAGGCCTCGTATCTGATCAGTCAGGCGGTCAACGAACTGTGCCCCGCGCTGATTTGGCAGTTGCGAAATTCGGCAGTGCACTACCGGCCATCGCTCCCTGGCGGCGGCTGAAGGAGGAGATCGACATGCAGTATCGGCCGCTTACCTTGCCCGCTCTGGTGGTCACCGCCGGCACCCTACTGGGCATTCCTGTCGCACATGCGGATGGCGACAACAACACGCTCATACTGAACAACAAGCGACTCAACGACGGCGTGGTCGCCAACGTCTACACGATGGAGCATCAGGCAGGTTGCGCCAACGACGTCAAGCCCAACCCGCAACTGCAACAGGCCGCCCAGCAGCACACCCGCGATGTGCTGAACAACCGCAACCTCGACGGTGATATCGGCTCAGACGGGTCAACGCCGCAGGACCGCGCGAATGCCGCCGGCTACCGCGGCACTGTGGCGGAAACCGTGGCGATCAACCCCGCCCTGGCGATCAGCGGCATCGAGTTGATCAACCAGTGGTACTACAACCCCGCGGATTTCGCGATCATGTCCAATTGCGCCAACAGCCAGATCGGGGTGTGGTCGGAAAACAGCCTGGATCGCACCGTCGTGGTGGCCGTTTACGGGCAGCCCGAGCACCCAGTCCCGCCCAGAAATATTGCGCCAGACTTAGGGCTTCCATCTCTGGTGGTCATGCAGGAGAATGTTCCGCCCGATCCCAGCCCCGACTACGACGCCAGCGACGAGCTCGAGTTCGGCATCAACTGGTTGCCGTGGATCCTGCGGGGTGTCTACCCGCCACCTGCCTATCCGCCGCAGTAGCTGGGTGACTGGCCGGTTGCGCCACGGGGACATGGCATACCCGGCCGCCGGTCATCGGGTGACGCCCATTTCTTGCAAGGTAAGCCGCAGGGCGTGCAGCGCGTAGTGCAGCCGCGATTTCACGGTCCCTTCGGGGATCTGCAGGTCGTCAGCGATCTGCGCAATCGTCCAGCCCAGGTAGGCCGAACGGTGAACGACCGCGCGGTCCTCGGGCGACAGGTGCGTCATGGTGTCGGCGATCAGGAGCCGGTCGAAGGCAGTCCGACTGTCGCGTGTCACGGCGTCGCGGCTCGACGAGACAGGCCCTCGGCGTTGGCTCTGAACATCGCGTCGAGCGTCGCGTCGTCGAGCTGCCCGGAGGTTTCCAGCTGCTGCGCGAGGTACCGGCATGCCTGCCACGGCGTGAACGGAAAGTCACTGCCGTAGTGCAGCCGGGCCGGGTCGGCCACCGAAAGCAGCGCGGCCAGCTGTTCTTTGACCGGTGCGCCGGCCAGGTCGAAGTGCAGCTTGTTCAGCGCTTCCCGCAGGCTGGGCACCTCGGCCCCGCTGAGGGCCAGTGCGGAGGCGAACAGGTCGATCCGCGAGGCCAGCACCGAAAGTGCCGCGCCGGCGTGCGGCACGATGATGCGCAGGCCGGGATGTCGGCGCGGCACCCCGGCGAGCACAAGATCGGTGATCGAGCGGGTGGTCTCGAACATGAACTCCAGGGCGGGGGCCGGCAAGTTCGGGCCGCCAGTGGGCTGCGGTGGACTGGTGGGGTGGACGAACACCACCGAGTTGCGGGCGG
>DASZKQ010000087.1:0-5345 GCA_035552835.1 Mycobacterium sp.
CACCTCGACTTCGGCGAAGGATGTCTGCCGTCGGCTCTGGTTGTCGAATGGACTGATCCGCACCAGCCGGTGCGTCCCCTGTTCGACGGACAGGGTGCCGTAGGCGAACGGGGCATGCACCGCGAAGGTCGTGCTTTTGATGCCCGCCTCCTCGGCATAGGAGGTGTCGAACACTTCGACGGGGTACTTGTGCTGCTCAGCCCACCGGATATACATCCGCATCAGCATCTCGGCCCAGTCGGCGGCATCCACGCCGCCCGCGCCGGAGCGAATAGTGACGAGCGCCTCCCGCTCGTCGTACTCGCCGGAGAGCAGGGTGCGGACCTCCATGGCCTCGATGTCGGCACTCAGCGCCTTGAATTCCGCGTCGGCCTCGGCCTGCGCCTCGGCCGCGGCGTCGCCGCCCTCTTCGGCGGCCAGCTCGTAGAGCACCGGCAGGTCGTCGAGGCGGCGACGCAGGTCTTCGACGCGGCGCAACTCGCCCTGGGTGTGGGAAAGCTCGCTGGTCACCCGCTGCGCTCGGGCCTGGTCATCCCACAGGTTGGGATCGGACGCCTCGTGCTCGAGCTTGTCGATGCGGCTGCGCAGACCGTCGACGTCGAGCACCCGCTCCACCGTGGTCAGGGTGGAGTCAAAGGCGGCGATGTCGGCCTGGCGGTCGGGATCCACAACTGATCACGTTACCGGCGTAGTTGCGCTCGGCGACGATGCGGGCAGCAGCCGCGACTAGCCGCGACTCGCCACGGCTGCGCGCGGCAGACGTTTAGCATCGGGAATTATGCGTCCTTACCACGTCGCGGTAGTCGGTTCTGGTCCATCCGGGTTCTTCGCGGCAGCGTCGCTGCTCAAAGCCGCCGACGCGTCGAAGGACGCTGGAGACTTTGCCATCCACGTCGACATGCTGGAAATGCTGCCGACACCATGGGGTCTGGTGCGCTCCGGCGTCGCGCCCGACCATCCCAAGATCAAGTCGATCAGCAAGCAGTTCGAAAAGACTGCCGAGGATCCGCGGTTCCGCTTCTTCGGCAACATCGCCGTTGGCGAGCACGTCGAAGCCGCTGAACTTGCCGAACGCTACGACGCGGTGATCTATGCGATCGGGACCCAGTCGGATCGGTCCTTGAACATTCCCGGCGAAGACCTGCAGGGCAGCGTCGCCGCGGTCGACTTCGTGGGCTGGTACAACGCCCACCCGCACTTTGAGCAGACGACGCCTGACCTGTCGGGCGCCCGAGCCGTAGTCGTCGGCAACGGCAACGTCGCACTCGACGTCGCACGCATTCTGGTCACCGACCCCGATGCGCTGGCGGCTACCGATATCGCCGATCACGCCCTGGAGTCGCTGCGCCCCTGCGGCGTGGAGGAAGTGGTGGTCATCGGTCGTCGTGGACCGCTGCAATCCGCGTTCACGACGCTGGAGCTGCGAGAACTGGCAGACCTCGAAGGCGTCGACGTGATCGTTGACCCCGCCGACCTGGAAGGCATCGACGACGAGGACCTCGAGGCGGCGGGCAAGGTGTGCAAACAGAACATCAAGGTGTTGCGCGGCTATGCCGCCCGTGCCGGCCAAGAGCCGCGTCCGGGACACCGAAGGATGGTGTTCCGGTTCCTGACCTCGCCGATCGAGATCAACGGCGACGGCAAGGTGGAGAGCATCGTGCTCGGCCGCAACGAGCTGGTCACCGACGAGAATGGACGGGTCGCGGCCAAGGACACCGGCGACCGCGAGGAACTGCCGGTTCAGCTGGTCGTGCGATCGGTGGGGTATCGCGGCGTGCCGACTCCGGGTCTGCCGTTCGACGAGAAAAGCGCGACCATCCCGCATAGCCACGGTCGGGTGGAGGGCCGTCGCAACGAGTATGTCGTCGGCTGGATAAAGCGCGGGCCGAGCGGTGTGATCGGCACTAACAAAAAGGACTCCCAGGAGACAGTCGACACGCTGATCGGGGACTTGACCGGCGCAACAGAGCTAGCGGACTTCCCCGACGACCATGTCGACAGGCTCTCCGAGTGGCTGGCCTCCCGGCAGCCGAAGCTGGTTACCGACGCGCACTGGAAGCTGATCGACGAGCATGAGCGATCGGCCGGGGAGCCGCATGGGCGGCCGCGCGTCAAGCTGCCCAGCCTGGCCAAATTGCTGAAAATCAGCCACGGCTGAACGCCGCTGGATCTAGCTGTCGGGTGGTGCGAAAGCCCAGTTGTCGGGATTCCGCTGCGAGTACACCACCGGCTTTAAATCGCCCACGGTCGGCCAGTTGTCGACATTGACGACCATCCGTTGATAGACGGTGTACTCATTGACGGTTGGTCCGTCGATGACTCCGGTGATCGTGACGTACTGCTCGCCGGTGACGTCAGGCCGCGGGCTGACACCGGTGATTAGCAGCATGCCGCTGAGTGCGTCCCCGCGCGGGGCGCGACGCATCAACCGCGGAGCCAGGAACACCGCGAGAATCGCGACAAGCAACAGCAGCGTGAGGAATTCCCACACGCCGCCATGGTAGGACTTCATCCATGACACGCCCCGACGACCTCGCGGTGGCGTTAGCCCTGGCCGACCAGGCCGACGCGGTGACGCTGGCTCGCTTCGGGGCGCTGGACTTGCAGGTCGACACCAAACCGGACCTGACGCCGGTGAGCGACGCCGATCGCGCTGTCGAGACCGGACTACGTGAGACGCTCACGCGAGCCCGGCCTGACGACCGCATCCTTGGTGAAGAGTTCGGCGGGTCAACCACTTTCGCCGGCCGGCAGTGGATCATCGACCCGATCGATGGCACCAAGAACTTCGTGCGGGGCGTGCCGGTGTGGGCCAGCCTGATCGCGTTGCTCGACGACGGCGTGCCCTGTGTTGGGGTGGTCAGCGCGCCCGCGCTGCAGCGCCGATGGTGGGCCGCCAGCGGGGCAGGCGCGTTCGCCGCGGTCGGCGATACCCCGGCTCGGCGGCTCTCGGTTTCCTCAGTGGCGCAACTGAATTCGGCCAGCTTGTCGTTCTCCAGCCTGTCTGGGTGGGTCCAGCTGGGCTTAAGGGAACGCTTCGTCGAGCTGACCGATGCGGTGTGGCGGGTGCGCGCCTACGGCGACTTCCTGTCCTACTGCCTGGTGGCCGAGGGGGCCGTCGACATTGCCGCCGAGCCGGAGGTGTCGGTGTGGGATCTGGCGCCGCTGGACATCCTGGTGCGCGAGGCCGGCGGGACGTTCACCGGCCTCGACGGCACCGTCGGGCCGCACAGCGGCAGCGCGGTGGCGACCAACGGGCTGCTGCACGACGAGGTATTGAGCAGGCTTTCCACCGAGTAACCGAGGGTGTGAAGTACTTAACAGACTCGGTTACCTTACTCTGGAGTAAGATCAGATTGCTCGCATTGCCCCAACGACCGAGGCTGCTGACATGACAAATACTGTCGCCCACCCAAACGGCTCGAAACCGCCCAAGAAACGCGCTGGTCGGAAAACCGCCGTCGGCGAGTACAAGCACAAGCGCACCGGCATCGACGTCGCGCTGGGCCTGCTGACCCCCATCGTGGGCCAGGAATTCCTGGACAAATACAACCTGCGCGATCCGCTCAACCGGACATTGCGCTACGGCGTCAAAACGGTGTTCTCCACCGCCGGGGCCACCACCCGTCAGTTCAAGCGCGTTCAAGGTCTGCGCGGCGGACCGACCCGGCTGAAAACCAGCGGCAAGGACTACTACGACCTGACGCCGGACGACGACCAGAAGCTCATCGTCGAGACCGTCGAGCAGTTCGCCGAAGAGATCTTGCGTCCGGCGGCGCACGACGCCGACGAAGCAACGACCTATCCCCCGGATCTGGTCGCCAAGGCCGCGGAGTTGGGGATCACTGCGATCAATGTTCCAGAAGATTTCGACGGCATCGCCGCGGAGCGATCCAGCGTCACCAACGTGCTGGTTGCCGAGGCCCTGGCCTACGGCGACATGGGCCTGGCCCTACCGATCTTGGCCCCGGCCGGCGTCGCGGCCACACTGACCCACTGGGGCAGCGCCGACCAGCAGGCCACTTACCTGAAGGAATTCGCCGGCGAGAACGTGCCGCAAGCCTGCGTGGCCATTGCCGAGCCGCAGCCGCTGTTCGATCCCACGGCCCTGAAGACCACCGCGGTGCGCACGCCGAGCGGCTACCGGCTCGACGGAGTCAAGTCGCTGGTGCCGGCTGCCGCCAACGCCGAACTGTTCGTCGTCGCGGCCCAACTCAACGGCAAGCCAGCATTGTTCATCGTCGAATCCGCCAGCACCGGCCTGACGGTGAAAGCCGAACCCAGCATGGGCATCCGCGCCGCCGCACTCGGTCGAGTCGAGCTCGACAACGTCTCGGTGCCGGTCGGCGCGCGGCTGGGCGAGGACGATGCCAGCGACGCCGACTACTCCGAAGCCATCGCGCTGTCACGGCTGGGCTGGGCGGCACTGGCGGTCGGGACGTCGCACGCGGTGCTCGACTACGTCATCCCCTATGTGAAGGAACGCGAAGCCTTCGGCGAGCCTATTGCGCATCGACAGTCGGTCGCGTTCATGTGCGCAAACATCGCCATCGAACTCGACGGGCTGCGGTTGATCACCTGGCGCGGGGCGTCTCGCGCCGAGCAAGGCCTGCCGTTCACTCGCGAAGCAGCACTGGCAAAGCGGCTCGGCGCCGACAAGGGCATGCAGATCGGCCTGGACGGCGTGCAGCTGCTCGGTGGCCACGGCTACACCAAAGAGCACCCCGTCGAACGTTGGTACCGCGATCTGCGGGCCATCGGCGTCGCCGAGGGCGTCGTAGTTATCTGAGCCGTCATCTAAGTCGTCATCTAAGTCGTTATCCAGACCGCAACGAAAGACCAATCATGGCAATCAATTTGGAACTGCCCCGCAAGCTGCACGCGGTGATCGACAAGGCGCACCAGGGCGGCGCGGAGATGATGAGGCCGATCGCCCGCAAATACGACGTCCATGAACACGCCTACCCGGTCGAGCTCGACACCCTGGCCGAGCTGTTCGCCGGAGCCGCCGAATCCAACACCTTGGATATGGCCGGGGCCGACTCCTTTCGCGCCAGGGAAAGCGAGGAGGAAAACCGCAACGGCGCCAACATGGCAGCTGTGCTGCAGGCCCTGGAGGCCAGTTGGGGCGATGCGGCGATGCTGTTGTCGATTCCCTACCAAGGCCTCGGCAACGCGGCGATCTCCGGTGTGGCCACCGACGAACAGCTGCAACGCCTGGGCCGGGTCTGGGCGGCGATGGCCATCACCGAACCGGGATTCGGGTCCGACTCCGCGGCGGTGTCCACCACCGCCAAGCTGGACGGCGACGACTACGTGATCAACGGTGAAAAGATTTTCGTCAC
>DASZKQ010000088.1:0-1591 GCA_035552835.1 Mycobacterium sp.
GTCGCCATCGACTCGTCCGGAATGCTGCAGGACGCCGAAGGCGGGCCCGTCGCCGCTGCGGGCGACAGCTTCGTCGTCCATATGGACCGTGACGCGCTCAACGACTTTCCGGAACTGGGCAAGTACGACGTCACCGTCAACATTCGCGACTTCGAGCCCGACCGGCTGATCTCGTGGACGGTTCTGGGCCAGAGCCGCCCGCAGATCGGCCACGTGTACGGCTACCGCCTCGAACCCGACGAGACCGGCGAAGGCACCCTCGTCACGTCGTTCTACGACTGGTCCCAGATCGACGATCAGTGGCGCGAGGCCAACATTTTTCCGGTGATTTCCGAACTCGCGTTGCGGGCCACGCTGGGCATCTTGGATCGGACCGTGCACCGGGGCTACTCGAAGGGCTGAGTGAGCACCGCTCACAAAAGCTGAACGTCAACCTATAGTTGACGAACTATCGTCGTCAACCTAACGTTGACGGCATGACAGACTCCGCCTCCGGGCCCACACCGATCACCCATCCCGTCCGACTTGACGAGCTGATCAACGCCATCAAGCAGGTGCACGCCGACGTGCTCGACCAGCTCAGCGACGCCGTCTTGGCGGCCGAACACCTCGGCGAGGTCGCCGACCACCTGATCGGTCACTTCGTCGATCAAGCGCGCCGATCAGGAGCGTCCTGGACTGACATCGGCAAGAGCATGGGTGTCACCAAGCAAGCAGCACAGAAGCGGTTCGTGCCGCGGGCCGAGGCCACCTCACTCGACCCCAACCAGGGATTCGAACGCTTCACCCCCCGGGCCCGCAACGTCGTCATCGCCGCTCAAAACGCCGCGCACGAGGCCCACAACGCCGAAATCACCCCCGATCATCTGTTGGTGGGCGTGCTGAGCGACGCGGACGCGCTTGCCAGCAAGCTGCTGGCCGCGCAGCAGGTCGACCCCGAATCTGTTCGTGCAGCGATCACGCTGCCAGCGGCCATAGCCAACCCGCCGCAGCTGATTCCGTTCAGCGGTCCGGCCCGCAAAGCACTCGAGCTGACCTTCCGTGAGGCACTTCGCTTGGGCCACAACTACATCGGAACCGAGCATCTGCTGCTCGCGCTGCTCGAACTGGAAGACGGCAGCGGTCCGCTGCACCGGGCGGGCATCGACAAGGACCGCGTCGAAACCGATCTGACTACTGTGCTGGAATCTCTGGTGGCCCGGCAGAAGAACTGACCGCAGCGTTGCACAACCCGGCGACGCAGACTCCGCGGTGTGCCATCATGCGAGAGTCATACAGGCCGGCCCAGAGGAGAAAAGATGCGCCGCTGCCTAGTCGTGTTGGTCACCGTCTTCGCCGCCACCCTGCTCGGGATCCCGCGCGCATCGGCCGGTGACGCGCCGATCGGCCACCTCGGTGACACCTTGCGGGTCGACACCGGAAAGATGATCGCCGACATCACGGTCAGCAGCGTCCAACCGGTCGACCCGCCGCCGGGGTTCGGCTACAACCGTGTCGGCATCCCGGTCAAGAGCTTCCCGGACAGCGCGGTGGTGCGCGCGGACGTGGCAATCCACGCGGTCCGGGTGCCGAACCCGCACCAGATGCTCAC
>DASZKQ010000089.1:0-7491 GCA_035552835.1 Mycobacterium sp.
CCGTCGACCGTACGAACCTGATCGGGTAATGCCGACGTAGGGAGGATGAACAATGACCGTGACCGTCGAACCATCGGTGACCACCGGACCCATCGCGGGCAGCAGCAAGGCTTATCACGACCTGGACGCGGTGCCGGGAGCAAAAGTGCCATTTCGGCGAGTGAATCTGTCGAACGGACAGCACTTCGACCTTTATGACACCTCCGGCCCCTACACCGACCCCGACGCGGTGATCGACGTGACGGGCGGGCTGCCGCCGCGCCCCGGCGTGGTGCGTAACCGCGGCACCCAGTTGCAGCGAGCCCGCGCCGGTGAGATCACCGCCGAGATGGCGTTCATCTCCGCCCGCGAAGACATGCCCGCTGAGCTGGTTCGCGACGAGGTCGCCCGCGGCCGTGCAGTGATCCCGGCCAACTACAACCATCCCGAGAGCGAGCCGATGATCATCGGCAAGGCGTTCGCGGTGAAGGTCAACGCCAACATCGGCAACTCGGCGGTGACGTCGTCGATCGCCGAGGAGGTCGACAAGATGGTGTGGGCCACCCGTTGGGGCGCCGACACCATCATGGATTTATCCACCGGCAAGGACATTCATGCCACCCGCGAGTGGATCCTGCGCAACTCACCGGTGCCGGTTGGCACGGTACCGATCTACCAGGCGCTGGAAAAGGCCAAAGGCGATCCGACCGAGTTGACTTGGGAGATCTACCGCGACACCGTGATCGAACAGTGCGAGCAGGGTGTGGATTACATGACCGTGCACGCCGGGGTCTTGCTGCGCTATGTGCCGCTGACCGCCAAGCGGGTCACCGGCATCGTGTCCCGCGGCGGGTCCATCATGGCGGCGTGGTGCCTGGCGCATCATCAGGAGTCGTTCCTGTACACCAACTTTGAAGAGCTCTGCGATATCTTCGCCCGCTACGACGTGACATTCTCGCTGGGCGACGGGCTGCGGCCGGGATCAATCGCCGACGCCAACGACGCCGCGCAATTCGCCGAGTTGCGCACTTTGGGTGAGCTCACGAAGATCGCGAAAGCCCATGGCGCGCAAGTGATGATCGAGGGCCCGGGGCACATACCGATGCACAAGATCGTCGAGAACGTCCGGCTGGAAGAGGAGTTGTGCGAGGAGGCCCCGTTCTACACCCTGGGGCCGCTGGCCACCGACATCGCTCCGGCCTATGACCACATCACCTCGGCGATTGGTGCGGCCATCATCGCCCAAGCCGGCACCGCGATGCTGTGCTACGTAACCCCCAAGGAGCATCTCGGGCTGCCGGATCGCAAGGACGTCAAGGACGGGGTGATCGCCTACAAGATCGCAGCGCACGCGGCGGATTTGGCTAAAGGTCATCCCCGAGCGCAGGAACGTGACGACGCACTGTCGACGGCACGGTTCGAGTTCCGCTGGAACGACCAGTTCGCGTTGTCACTGGACCCTGACACCGCACGGGAATACCACGACGAGACACTGCCGGCCGAACCGGCCAAGACCGCCCACTTCTGCTCGATGTGCGGGCCGAAGTTCTGCTCGATGCGTATCACTCAGGACGTCCGCGACTACGCCGCCGAGCACGGACTCGACACCGAGGAAGCCATCGAGGCGGCTTTGCAGCAAGGCATGGCGGAGAAGTCGGCCGAGTTCGCCGAGCACGGCAATCGGGTGTATCTGCCGCTCGCCCCGTGACCTACCTTCCGCTGGCGCCGCGCGGTAGCACGCCGCTGCGGGTGCTGGCAATCGCCGGATCGGACTCCGGCGGCGGTGCCGGTATTCAGGCCGACATCCGTACCTGCACCCTGTTAGGGGTGCACGCACTGTGTGCGGTGACCGCGGTGACTGTGCAGAACTCGGTGGGCGTCAGGGGATTTCACAAAGTACCCGGCAATGTCATCGCCGCCCAGATCGAGGTGGTATGCCACGACATCGGGCTGCAGGCCGCCAAAACCGGCATGCTGGCGTCGAAAGAGATCATCGCCGCGGTCGCGCAGAGTTGGCGCGAGCATGGCGCCGACGCGCCACTGGTAGTCGATCCGGTCTGCGCGTCGATGCACGGTGACCCTCTGCTCGACCGCACTGCGCTGGATTCCCTTCGCGCCGAACTGTTCCCATTGGCCACCTTGGTGACGCCGAATCTGCACGAAGTACGGCTACTGGTCGACATCGACGTTATCGACTCGACATCCCAGGCCGACGCGGCCCGTGCGGTGCACGACCTGGGACCGAAGTGGGCGCTGGTGAAGGGCGGCCATCTGCGCGGGTCGGCCAGCAGTACGGATCTGTTGTTCGACGGCACCGACTTTCACGAGTTCGAGTCGCCGCGGGTGGACACCACCCACGACCATGGCGCCGGCGACACGCTGGCCGCTGCGACTGCCTGCGCCCTGGCCCACGGCTACACCGTGCCCGACGCCGTCGCGTTCGCCAAGGGCTGGGTGACCGAATGCCTGCGCGCCGCCTATCCGCTCGGGCACGGCCACGGCCCGGTGTCCCCGCTGTTCAGGTTGTCATGACGCGCCGCGACGATGCAGAGCGGAGCGATGAGGAGCGGCGCTAATGAACCGGCTCGAGCAGATCGCGGGCATCGCGCACGAACCTGAGCGTGACCCACCCGGTGGCCCAAAAGGAATTGTGGTGTTGACGCACGGCGCCGGTGGTAGCAGGGAATCCGCACTGCTACAACGACTTTGCGACGAGTGGGCCCGACGCGGCTGGCTGGCGGTCCGCTACAACCTGCCTTACCGACGGCGACGGCCCAAGGGACCGCCGTCGGGTTCGGCTGCCACCGATCGCGCCGGCATCGTTGAGGCGATCGCCGTGTGCCGCGGCCTTGCCGACGGCCCGCTGATCGCCGGCGGCCATTCCTACGGCGGGCGGCAAACGTCCATGGTGATAGCCGAAGGTGCGCAGCCGGTAGACGTGCTGACGCTGTTCTCCTACCCGGTGCACCCGCCCGGTAAGCCCGAGCGCGCACGCACCGAGCACCTGCCAGGCATCACGGTGCCGACGGTGTTCACCCACGGCACGTCGGATCCGTTCGGCACCCTGGACGAGGTGCGCGCCGCCGCCGCGTTGATTGCCGCACCGGCCGAGATCGTCGAGATCACCGGCGCGCGCCACGACCTGGGCTCGAAGACCCTCGACGTCGCCGGGCTGGCGGTCGACGCCGCACTACGGGCGCTTGGTAGCGGCTAATCCTCGACCAGGCCCGATATCATCGAGGCGGCATCCACCAACTAAAAACTTACTCTGAAGTAAGGTACGGTCTTTTCATGAGTTCGGAGCATCTCGACGTCGTCGTCGTGGGGGCCGGCTTCGGCGGCATCGGCGCGGCGATCCAGCTCAAGCGCCTCGGGTACGACAACATCCTCATCCTGGATCGCGAGGCCGACCTGGGCGGAACCTGGCACGTCAACCGCTACCCCGGGCTGGCCGTCGATATCCCATCGACCAGCTACTCGTATTGGTTCGAGCCGAACCCGTACTGGTCGCGGCTGTTCGCGACTGGCTCGGAACTCAAGCAATATGCCGACCTCATCGCCGACAAATACGACGTGCGCCGCTACGTGCGATTCAACACCACCGTCGAGGGCGCCCGCTGGGACGAGGAAGCGCAGCTGTGGCGGGTGGCGCTGAACGATGGCGAAACGCTGACCACACGCTTCCTGATCACTGCGACCGGCTTCCTATCGCAACCGCACACCCCGGACATTCCGGGTATCACCAGCTTTAAAGGCAGGGTCATCCACACCACGGCGTGGGACGACAGCCACGACTTCACTGGTCGTCGGGTCGGCTTGATCGGCACTGGGGCCACCGCGATCCAACTCATCCCGGAGCTGGCGAAGACGGTCGCCGACCTGACGGTGTATCAGCGCACAGCGATTTGGGTAGCGCCCAAGCTGGACTTCCGAATCTCGCCCGCCGTGCAGCGACTCTTCGCCCGGATACCGCTCACCCAGCGGGCGCTGCGGTGGGTGACCGACGGCCTGCTCGAGTTCATGACGCTCACCGCCGTCCTGAACTACCGCTACTTCCGGCGGCTCTCCACCGGGGGGATGGATGTGTGCAAGCTTCACCGGTTCGTGCAGGTTCGAGACAAGGAGCTACGGCGCAAGCTGACGCCCGACTACGACCTCGGCTGCAAACGGCCGAGTTGGTCCAACGACTACTACCGCAGCTTCACCAAACCGCATGTGCACCTGGAGACCGGCGGCATCGAGCGGATCGAGCCCGACGGCATCGTCGCCAACGACGGGCACAAGGCCGCCATCGACACCCTGGTGCTGGCTACCGGGTTCGACTTGTGGGACGCCAACTTCCCGGCCATCGAGGTGATCGGCCGACGGGGCCGCAACCTGGGTAAGTGGTGGCGGGAGAACAGGTTCCAGGCCTATCAGGGCGTTTCCATCCCATATTTCCCCAATTACCTGAGCCTGGCCAGCCCGTATGCCTTCGCGGGGCTGTCGTTCTTCAACACCATGGAATACCAGATGCGGCACATGGATCGGCTGTTCGGCGAGGTCAAGCGCACGGGCGCAACCACATTCGAAATCACCGAAGAAGCCAATGCACGCTTTTTGGACCGGATGACCAAGAATCTCGACACCTCGGTGTTCTACGCCGGTGACTGTGCCACGTCGCGGTCCTACTACTTCAACCACAGCGGCGAGGCGACCCTGCTACGACCTACGTCGGTGCGCAACGCCGTGCGGGACGGCTCTCGGTTCCCGTTGAGCGACTACGCAATCAGCTAGGGAGGGCTGCAAAAAAAGAATGTCTCGCAAAAGCAGCCGTCTCGCCCGCTTCTCCGGTCTGGCGCTGGCCGGTGCCGGGTTATCCCACTTCACCAGCCCGCAATTGTGGGAGCCGATCGTCAAGCCGGTATTCCTCGCGGTACCCGCCAGCACATCTACACCAACGGCGGCATCGAAACGGTATTAGGGCTGGGCTTCAGCAGCCGGCAGACCCGCAGCCTGGCCATCGTCGGGTTGATCGGATACGTCGCATATCTGGGTGGGAATGCTATTCGCCGCTCCCAAACAGCGTAACCTCCATCAGTTTTCGCACGCAGGCTTGCGGGTAGGCGGAGTTGTCGGCCGGGTGCTCGTAGTGCACCAGGCGTCCCACGTCGACCACCAGGGCCATCGCCGCGTGCACCAAAATCCGCGCCTGCGTCGGCGTGAGCGTCGGGCGGTCCGCTGTGAGCAGACGCATCCAGCCATCGATCGTCGAGCGCTGCACACTGCGCAACAGCTCCTGGTCCACCCGCGTCATGTTGACCCGCTCCGTGTAGTAGATCGCGATGAGTTCCGGGTTAGCGAACGACGTTGCCACGTAAGCCTCGATCAACAGGGTGAGCATTTGACGCGGTTCGGCAAGACCGGTCAGGATCGCCGACAAACGGCCGGAAATCCGGTCCGCCGCGCGGCGCAAACCCGTCGAGAGGATGTCGCACTTGCCGGGGAAATACCGGTAGATCCCGGACACCGGGATGCCAACCGCCGAGGCGATCTCCGCCATGCTGGTCTCGGGGTAGCCCTTGGCGTTGAACAACACCATCGACGCCTGCAGCAGAGCCTCGTAAACCCCGGTGTCCGATTCGAAGATCCGCCAGGACGCAGGACGGCTCAGCGCCTCTTCCGGCTTCGGTAGCTGGGCACTGAGCACCGCTGAGGCGACGTCAGCCAGCAGCGCACTGATCTCGTCGGACGGTAGCGCAGCCCGGTGGTCAACGATGCTGCCGATCACGCTGAGCAGCCCTGACGACAGTATCCACCGATGCTGCGAGGTCAACGTCGGCCGAATCATCGTGAGCGGCTGTTGGATTCGGCGGTTGGCCACCCGTAACTGGTCCATCAGGGTGGATTGGTCTTCGCCGTGCAGGTAACGGGCTTGCCACCGATACAGCCCGCCGGACTCGCGATTGGCCAAAGTCACGTCGATGAGTGCGTCGACCAGTCGGTCCAATGTCGCAGCCGGGTCGGCGTCGGCAGATTCGGCCTCGACGAAGTCGGTGCAGTCGACCAATTGCTGGCCGAGAGCCAGCACCGCGCCGCGGAACAGGTCGTACTTGCTCGCGTAGTGCCGGTAGAGCGCCGGCGCGCAAATCCCGACCTTGGCCGCGATGGCTTCCATGCTGACCGCGTGGTAGCCCAGCGCGCTGAACGACTCGGCGGACACGCGGGCGATCTGCGCCTTCCGGTCTTTGGGCCGGCGGCGCACGACGACCGTCGGCTCGGTGCGCGCGGTCGTCACCGCCTCACCCTAGCGTGGGGTCAGCGGCCAAAAAACCTACCGCAGAGTCAGAATGTCTATTAACATAATTGACGCTCGACGAAGAGGTGGGGGCCGTTGTGAGAGGTAGCCGCACATGCTGGACATGGTTCGCCGCGTCCTTGGCTACCAGCTCACGATCGCCGAGCTGATCGGGCTCGGCTTGATCATTGGTACCCCGTATCTGGTGGTAGGAGCCATCTGGTCGACGACATATACCGCGCATTTGCAGCACATGCACGGCGCCGACCTGGTGGTGTCGTTCCTTGGCTCGATAGTGTCCTGGCCGGTGCTGCTGTTCTCGGACGTATGCATGACATGAGGGCTGAAGCCGCCGGGATACCGCTGACCATAGCCGATACCCGCATTCACATAACCCACCGCACCGCGCGCTGGGATGAGCGGCCGGCCACCGTCGCCGACGCCCTCGACTCGTGGTCGTTCGCCGCGGGCGCGGCCAATGTGGTCATGCAGTTGTCCTGGCCCGGCGTCGCCCACGGGGTGGCCGAGAGCAAGGTGGACTCCGGCAACCTGATGAAGCACCTGTGGAAGCGGGCGCGCACCACCTTCGGTTATCTGGCCGTGGCTATCCTGGGCGGCCCGGGTGATAGGGCGGCCTATCGCGACGCCGTCGACACTGTGCACCGCCAGGTCAGGTCCGAACCTGGCAGCCCGGTCCTCTACAGCGCTTTCGATCGCGACCTCCAGATGTGGGTTGCGGCATGTCTTTTCGTGGGCCTGGAGGATACCTACCGGCTACTGCGCGGACGGCTGCCCGACGAACTCGCCTCGACCGCTACTGGAACGAAGCTTGTCAGCGGGTCGTGATGGACGACGTGGTGCGCAGCTATCTACGGGACCTGATTGACCTGCGAATGGTCTCGGTGCTGCTGCGTCCGGCGTTCGTCCCGCTGTTGCGCTTTCTGACCGTCGGATTTCTCGCGCCGGTGTTTCGCGAGGCCCTGCAGGTCAACTGGACGCCCGGTCAGCAGCATCGGTTCGAATACCTATTTCTGACGGTGGCGTTCGTCAATCGGTTTTTGCCCAAGTTCATCCGCCAAGGCGGCAGCTACCTGCTCTTGGCCGACGTGCGCAGGCGAATACGGCGCCGCCGCAATCTGATTGAAACGAAGTCTGTGAGCAATCGTCAGCTATTCCTCGGCATCGCAGGCGCATTATTGGTGGTAATTGGACTGCTGGCACTGTGGTTTCCGGTG
>DASZKQ010000090.1:0-3055 GCA_035552835.1 Mycobacterium sp.
TCGACATTGACGACCTGGCGCCACGCCCCAGAGTGAGGGAAGAAGCTGACCCGGCTACCGGGGCTGAAACCGCTCACCCCGGCGCCAACGTCGAGGACCACCCCGGTTGCTTCGATGCCCGCGACCTGCTCGCCGGCCAAGGCTGATGAGGCGGATATGGCCAGCAGGTCACCAGGATGGATCGGGAACGCGGTGATTTGTACCTGCAGCTGACCCAGTCCCGGCGGGTGAGGTTCCCCAATATCGGTGACCTCGAGTATTTCTGTCGGGTCGCCGGAGCGCCGGTAGGTGATGGCGAGGCTCATGGGGTGGATCCCGCGCCGAGGGCGTCGGCGATAAAGCCGGCCACCGCCACCGGTTGGGCGATGAAGGCGGTGTGCGAGCCGGCGATGGACTTGGTGGTGGCGCCCATGCGTTCGGCCATGAACCGCTCAGCATCAGCAGGGATGGCATTGTCGTGTTCAGAAACCAGATACCACGACGGCTTGGCTTTCCAGCCGACGGCGGTGACGTTTTCGGTCAACGCCGCCAGCGACAGCGGCCGCTGGGTGGCGAACATGACCTCGGCGACATCGAAGGGCACGTCGGCGCAGAAGGTTTCGCGGAACCGCTCCTTAGCGATGTAGAGGTCGGGCCCGTGCGGTGCGCCCGGCGCGTCGTAGCCGGTGGGATAGGACGTGCTTGCCAGCAGCGACGGCGGGAAGGGTTGTTGCACGCTGGCGCAGCTTTCACCCTCCGCGAGCCCGAACGCGGCCAGGTAGACCAGCGCGCTGACGTTGTCCAGCCCGGCTGAGGCCTGCGTGATCACAGCGCCACCGTAGGAATGCCCGACGAGCACCACCGGAGCATCGATCGCAGTCACCATCGCTGATATCGCCGCCGCATCGAAGGCAAGGCTGCGCAGGGGATTGGGCGCCGCTATGACACTGTGGCCAGCGCTTTGCAACTCGCGGATCACGCCGGCAAACCCGGACGCGTCGGCGAACGCCCCGTGCACCAGAACGATCGTCGGCTCCGTTGATGTGGTCATGATCGTTGCCTCTGAGCTGATGAGTGGCGTCGCGGTTCGTCACCCAACATGGCATGGCTGCAGCTGGCGGTCCGTCACCTATTTGGGTGACGCGTCTTTGCGTCTTGGGGTCACGTTTTCGGGTGAGTGAACGCCAAATGCTACCGACAGATACTCGTTTTCGGGGCTCATCGGCGGGCGGTGCTCGCCGGGCAATGAGGAGGGACTGACACGATGCCGATGATCGACGTGTACGCGCCCACTGGTGCGTTCGAGGACAAACACTTGCTGGCCCGCCGCCTGGCGGCTGCGTTGATGTTGATTGAGGAAGTTCCCGACATTGCGATGTTCCGTCAGAATACCGCTGCGTACATTCACGAACTTCCCGCCAACGCGATCGCCAACGTCGACGGCGGCTCGGATTACGTGCGCGTGCAGGTGCTGACCAACGCCGGCGCGTTGGATCGCGGCAAGCAGGTCGCCGTGGTGGCCCGTTTCACCGAGCTGATCGCCGGCGCGCCCGGTAATCCACCGCCACCCAACCGGATCTGGGTATTGCTCACCGAGGCGCCCGACGGCGGCTGGGGGCTGTGGGGGCACGCGCACACCAACGTCGACCTGATCGCCGCGGTACGGCGTGAGCTGGCTCAGACTGTGCAATCCTCCCCCGCCGGGAAGGAATGACGAGTGAATAGCTCGAAGCCTAAGGTTCTTTTCACCCGCGACGGCCCGCTGGGGACGGTGACGCTGGCCAGTCCGCCATTGAATCTGATTGGTCAGCAGCTGATTTCCGATCTTCTGGCCGCGCTCGACCAGGTTGAAGCCGCGGAGGGGCTGCGGGCATTGGTGCTGCGCGGCGAGGGCACGGTCTTCAGCGCCGGAGCAGATGTCGCCCTGTTTGCGGGCATGACTGCACACCAGCTGCGTCCGCTGATCGGCTCATTCTTGGATCTGGGGCATCGCATCGAGCGGCTCCCGTTTCCGACGCTGGCCGCAGTCCACGGAACATGCATGGCAGGCGGCTTTGAGCTGGCCTTGTTCTGCGATCTGGTCTGGGCGGCCGAAGGCACCATGCTGGGTCTGCCCGAGACCCGGCTGGGCATTGTTCCGCTGGCCGGCGGCATCGAGCGGATCGCCACGCGTGCAGGCCTCGGACGCGCCCGCTCGGTGGCGCTGGGCGGGGAGTTGCATACCGCGGAAGAGTTCGCGGCGTGGGGAGTGATCGATCGGGTGCTGGCTGCCGATGAGTTACACAGCGCTGCAGAGGAATTCGCTAGCAGGATTGCAGGCGGACCGACACGCGCGTTCGCGGTCGTCAAGGAACTCACCCGCGCCTACACTGCCGGCGGCGTCGCAGGTGCCGACGCGCTGCTGATCGATGCGGCGGTAGGCCTGTTCGACACCGAGGACGCTCGCGGCGGGATCCGCAGCTTCTTGACGTCGGGTCCCGGGCACGCGACGTTCGCCGGCCGCTGAGGGTGCGCGGCAACAGACCGTCGCTGGCCGGAGGCCCTCACCTGAATGGGTGACGGAACGCCATCCTGCCGCGTGCCAAGTTTGGGTGAGGCGCTCTCTCGGCGCGTGACGCAACCACCTTGGAGACGACGTGATGGTTCCCAGTTCGGCTGGCGTGGCCGATCTTCGCGCTGAGGTATTCATCGGCCCATTTCTGCCCTTCGAACGAGGGAAGGGAACGTTTGCGGCGACCACGTCTACGCTCGTTTACGGCTCGTCGGAGGCATTGTTGATCGACGCACAGCACATCCGTACGGACGTGGGCGCGCTGGGGGATCTGATCGAGCGGACGGGCCGGCGGCTGACGACGATCTACGTGACCCATGGACACGCGGATCACTGGTATGGCGCCGGCGAGCTTGTCGCCAGATTTCCGGAAGCCCGTCTAGTCGCGACTCCACCGGTCCTGGAGTACATCCATCAAGCGGCCGATGTTGAGGCCCAGCAGTGGGCGGCGATGTTCGGTGATCGAGTCGCCAAGCCAACCGCGGTTCCCGAGGCGTTAAACGGCCTGACCCTCGAGCTGGAAGA
>DASZKQ010000091.1:0-4219 GCA_035552835.1 Mycobacterium sp.
GCATGCCGTCATCGCGGGATGGCTCTCGTTGCGGGCACCGGGTGCTCTCATGCGTTGGTATGCCCGTACCACGGCTGGACTTATCGGCTCGATGGCTCACTTGCTCATGTTCCGCACGCGGACGCCTTCCCGGATTTGAACTTGGCGACGCGCGGTCTGGGCGAAGTCACCAGCATCGAGGTCGATGGTCTCATCGTCATCGAAGCGCTGGACCCCGATGCGGTGCAGCCTTCGTTGGGGGCGTGTGCTGAGGACGCGATGGCGGCACTGACCGAAGGCAGTCCGTGGCGCGACAAATTGTTGCCGGCCGAGCGGCTCGTCATCGAGGAGTCCGCTGTGCGGAACGTCAATTGGAAGGTGCTCATCGAGCAATTCCTGGAGGGCTACCACATTCGCTCAACGCACCGTGACACGTTTTTCCCGCTACAGTACGACGATCTCAACGTGGTGGAAACGTTCGGCCCAAACAGTCGAATCACGTTCCCGTACCGCAACATTGAAAGACTCCGTCACCGCCCAGAGTCGACGTGGACCACCAAGCAGCGCATGACGTTCGTCTATCAGCTGTTCCCGAACGTGATGGTGGCGACGTTTCCGGATCAGGTGATCGTGGTCGTCGTCGACCCGATCGATATCGACCACTCGATGATCACCACCTATACCGTCGCGACGCCCGAGGTTGCAGATGCTGCTCTGCTCGCGGCCACTGAACAAGGCAGCGCCAAGACTGTCCCCACCCTGGTCGAGCAGGGTGCATTGGAGGACAACGAAATGTCGATGGGTGTGCAGCGCGGCTTGCGCTCCGGGGCGAATGCCTTCGTGGAGTTCGGACGGCACGAAAGTACCATCGGGCACTTCCACGCCACCCTCGATCAACGCCTCGCGCTGTTGACGGAAAGCCGATCATGACAGTCCATTACGAAGCCGACCGCCCGACCGTCGTCATCACGATCGACCGTCCCGAAGTGTGCAACGCAATCGACCGGCCGACTGCCAAAGCGTTGGCCGATGCGATGCGCCGATTCGACGAGGATCCCGGACTCTCGGTCGCGGTCCTGACCGGTGCGGGCGGCAAGTTTTGTGCCGGCGCGGACCTCAAAGCCATGAATGAACCCGGCGGCGAGCGGGTCAGTCGGGTTGAGGTCGACGGCGACGGACCAGTCGGCCCTACCCGCATGCTGCTCTCCAAACCGGTGATTGCTGCGATCGAGCAACTCGCGGTTGCCGGTGGGCTCGAATTGGCTTGTTGGTGCGACCTTCGAATTGCGTCTGCCGACACCGTGTTCGGCGTCTACTGCCGGCGGTGGGGCATCCCGTTGATGGACGGGGGCACCGTTCGGCTCCCCAGACTGATTGGCCACAGCCACGCACTCGACCTGACCTTGACCGGCCGCGCCGTAGGCGGCGAGGAGGCGTTACGGATGGGTCTGGTTAACCGGCTGGTAGAGCCGGGCCAAACTCTGACGACCGCGCTCGCGTTGGCACACGAGATTGCGGCGTATCCACAGGCCGCCATGCGTAGCGACCGAATGTCGAGTTATGAACAGTGGGAACGACAACTGCCCGACGCGCTCACCAGGGAATACCTGCACGGAATGGCCACCTTGCACACCGGCGAGACCTTCCAGGGAATCCGTCAATTCGGGGCGGGCGAACGGCGGCGCGCCCGTATGGACGCCTGACAACCGCCAGGAGTCGATGAAGAGGGATGACTAAAGCGCGTCGCCATCGTCTACCAACCTGACGTCTGCAGGCCCTTGAGTTCACGCTCGGCGTTCATTGGGGTTGGATAGCTGACACCAGCGAAAATTTGTGGCGCACAAGGCAGCAGCGTCCAGTGTCGCGTCGGCGTAGCTTTGATTACATGCAGAATATCGATCGCCGCACCATGCTGTGCGCGATCGCAGCGGTCTTGCTGGCGGCGGCGAGCCGGGCCGCGACGGCGGGCGCCAGCCCGGTCCGATGGAAAATCCCGCTGGGTCCGGCGCGGGCACCGGCCGGCGTCCTCGTCCGGTTGCCCGGTGGCGGCAACCAACTGGCGCTCACCGTCGATGACGGCGCCAGCGTCTCAGTAGTGGGTTCCTTCGCGCAGTTTTGCCAGGACACCGGCACCCGGCTGACCTTCTTCGTCAACGGTGTCAACCCATCTTGGTCGGTCAACGCGCCCGCGTTGCGGCCCATGGTGGACTCCGGGCAGGTGCAAATGGCCAACCACACCTGGTCGCACCCAAACCTGAACCGCATCGGGCTGGATGCGGTGGCCGACCAGATCCGCCGCAATGCCGACTTCCTGAAAAGTACCTACGGAACGGACGGCACCCCCTACTTCCGGCCGCCCTTCGGGGTGCACAACGCCGCCATCGACCGGGTTGCCGCCGACCAGGGCTACACCGCGATCACGATGTGGAGCGCCACACTTGGCGATTCGGCTCGCGAGAACGAAGCCAGCCTGCTCGCCAACGCCAGCAGATCGTTTCAGCCCCAACAGATTGTGCTAGCCCACGCCAACCTGCCCACTATCACGCACTGCTACCCGCAGCTGATCGATCTCATCCGAAGCCGCAATCTGCAAACTGTGACACTCAACGACGTCGCCGCTTAGCGTTGCGGCGGGTGCGGGTCAGCTATCCACCGTATAGCCCATCGGCATGAGCACGCTCTTTTGCTGGGTGAAGTGCTCGACACCTTCTGGCCCGTTCTCGCGCCCGATGCCGGAGTTCTTGTAGCCGCCGAACGGGCAGCCGGGATCGAAGGCATACCAGTTGATTGCGTACGTCCCGGTGCGGATCTTCTCCGAGATCTCAATGCCGCGCGGCACGTTGGTGGTCCACACGCTGCCGGCCAGTCCGTACACCGAGTCGTTGGCGATCTTGATCGCGTCCTCTTCGGTGTCGTACGGGATGATGCTCAGCACCGGTCCGAAGATCTCCTCCTGGGCGATCGTCATCTTGTTGTCGACGTCAGCGAACACGGTGGGCTGCACGAAGAACCCGTTGTCCAGGCCTTCGGGACGGCCGCCCCCGCACACCAGCCGCGCGCCTTCCTCGATGCCCTTGGCGATGTAGCCCTCGACGCGGGCGCGTTGCTTCTCCGAGATCAGCGAACCGATCTGGGCGGCCGGGTCAGACGGCGTCCCGACCGGCAGTGCCTGCACGAAAGCGCCTACCGCGTCGACGATTTCGTCGTACCGCGACCGTGGAGCCAGGATGCGGGTCTGGGCCACACAGGCCTGCCCGGTGTTCATGATCCCGGAGAACACCAACATCGGGATCGAGGCGGCCAGGTCGACGTCGTCGAGCAGGATAGCCGCCGACTTGCCGCCGAGCTCCAAGGTGCACGGCTTGAGCATCTCCGCGGCGCGGCGGCCGATTTCCTTGCCGACGGCCGAGCTGCCGGTGAAGGAGAAGACGTCGATGTCGCGATTGGACGTCAGCGCCTGGCCGGTCTCGATGCCGCCCGGCACCACCGACAGCACACCCTCGGGCAAGCCGGCCTCGGCGAACGCCTCCGCGAAAGCATTTGTACTCAACGGTGTTTCGGCGGCCGGCTTGAGCACGACCGTGCAACCGGCCAGCAGCGCCGGGCCCAGCTTGTTGATCGCGAGGAACAGCGGCACGTTCCACGCCACGATCGCCCCGACCACGCCGAGTGGCTCACGGTGGACGACGGTCTGCCCGTAGCCGCCGTTGCGGATCTCCTGCCACTTGACCTGGTCGACGGCGGGACCGGCGAAGAAGTTCATCGCCCCGATCCCGCTCATCCATTGCATCGTCTCGACCGAGGTCGGCGGCTGGCCGGTCTCGAGGCCGAGCAGCTTGGTGAAGCCGTCCTTGCGCTCCTCCATCAGCTTGAGCACGTTGGCGATGACGGCCGCGCGCTCCTTCGGCGGTGTCGAGGGCCACGGACCGCTGTCGAACGCGGCGCGGGCCGCGGCGACCGCCGCGTCCACGTCGGCGGCCGCCGCCATCGGCACCTTGCCGACGTACTCACCGGTGGCGGGGCAGTGCACCTCGATCACCTCGGAGGTCGACGGTTCGGTCCACTTGCCGCCGATGAAAAGCTTGTCGTACTCCGTTGTCAGGCTGTCGGCCATTTGCGCCGCTCCTCCTCATCGCTCCGCTCTGCATCGTCGCCGGCGGCTATGGGCGCCACCCTACCCAAGGCGGCGCTGGATTAGAACATGTTCCATTATCGCGGCTGAAGGACCAGCACGAGATTG
>DASZKQ010000092.1:0-3937 GCA_035552835.1 Mycobacterium sp.
CGCGTCATGTTGAGCTGCGGCCAGCAGCAGCATCATGGTGTCGCCCTTGGCTACTTGGGTATCCCCAATCGTCATGTCGTCAGCGGCAATTCGGGCCACCAATTGCACGGGTGGGTCGTAGCGCAGCGTCTCCTCGATGACCGCCGGAGCGCGATCTGCGTCGGCGCCAAGCGCGGCCCACTGCGCGGGGTGGCACAACATCGCCAAGATGGCGTTGGCGATCAGGTTAACGGTCGTCTCATGCCCGGCGATCAGCAGCAAGCTGCAGGTCGAGACGATCTCGTCTTCGGCCAGCTGATCGCCGGACTCCTCCACCGCGATCAGCCGCGACATCAGATCGTCGCCGGGTTGCGAGCGGCGTTGCCCGATCAGGTCGTGCAGGTAGTCCCGCAGCCACTGACCGGCGCGAATGCGCTCCTGCATGCCCTCTCCCGGCTCGCCGGTGACCGCGAAGAACGGGTCCAGCGCCTGTGCCAGCAGCGCCGATGCGCGGCTGAACTCCGGCTCGTCCTTCAGCGGAACTCCCAGCAGCCGGCAAATGACCGCGACCGGTAGCGGGTAGGCCAAATCACTGATGACGTCGAACCGGCCCGTTTCGGCGATGCGGTCGAGCAATCCGTCGACCAGCCCGGCGATCTCCGGTTGCAGCTCATTGATCACCTTGGGCACGAAGGCCTTGCTGACCAGTTTGCGCAGCCGGGTGTGATCGGGCGGATCGAGGAACAGGAAACCGGGAGGCCCCTGCGGGCGCACGGTCTCGCCGTCAGCGAGCATGCGTTGCGCGACCGTCGACTTGAGCCGGTCGACCGAGGATGACGGATGCCGCAGCACCTCGTCGCAGTCGCGATAGGCCGAAAAGACGGTGAGATTGGCTCCCGGCAGTTGCATCGGCCCGTTGTCCCGGACCTGCTTGTACACCGGATTCGGGTCGGCCCGGATTGCCGGGTCCAGCAGTTGCAGCAAAAGTGCCTGCCGCTCGGCGACACTCGACACACTCGTCATGCACACATTGTGCAGGAATTGAGCCGGTAGCCAGTTTTCGCTGCTGACGCCGGTTAGCTCCGCAGGAACTCGACGATATGGCCGGCGAGGTCTTCCCCGGCGTCTTCTTGAAGGAAGTGCCCGGCATTGTGCACGACCGGGTGCTCGATCCCCTGTGCGCCGGGCATTTCGCGCTGAAAGATCGGCGCCATGCCACTCGTGATCGGATCGCCGTCGCTGAAAGCGACCAACATCGGCGTCGAACTGGCGCAAAGCTTGGCCCATGCCGAGCGGTTGGCCGGGGCCGCCGGGTCATCGGGTGACGTCGGCACCAACCCGGGCATGGCGCGCGGTGCAGCGCAATAGGTGTCGTCAGGGAATGGCGCGTCGTAGGCGGCGCGCACCTCGTCGCTCATCGGCCGACGACAGCCGCCTTGCACGAAACGGCCGACATCGATCGACGGTGCTCTCTGGATCGCCTCGCGGAACCGCCACCAGATCTCCGGCATCGGGATGTCTCCGGTCGGCAGCCCGGTGTTGGCTACGACGAGCCTGCTGAAGCGTTCGGGATGCTCGGCGGCCAACCGTAATCCGATCAATCCGCCCCAGTCCTGCCCGACCAGCGTGACCCGGTGTAGGTCCAAGATGTCAAACGCCAAAGCCCGCACCCACTCGACATGGCGGGCGTAGCTGTGGTCCTCGATGCGAGCCGGCTTGTCGGAACGACCGAACCCGACCAAGTCCGGGCAGACAACGCGATGCCCGGCCGCGGTCAGCACCGGAATCATCTTGCGGTACAGGAAGGACCAGGACGGCTCGCCGTGCAGCATGAGCACCGGGTCGGCGTCGTCCGGGCCGTCTTGCACCCACGCCATTCGCAGCGACCCGCCGTCGTCGTCTGATACGTCGCAATAGCTTGGGGCATAAGGGAATTCGGGTACGGTAGTGAACCGGTCGTCAGGTGCCCGCAGCGTCTGCATACGTGTGAACATACGCCAGGCTCATTCGTCCTCGCGCATGCCGGCCAAGGTCGGGTGTGCCATCAACTGATCCAGCACCGGGCGGTGGCCTTTCAGCAGCCTGACCCTGGCCTGCGCCACTGGGAACCAGCCGACCCGGTCGACCTCGGGGAAGGTCTGAATCCGCCCGGAGCCCTTGGGCCACTCCAGTTCGAAGGTGTTGCTGTGCGCGTCGGCCAGGTCAAGTTCGCCCCGCACCGCGAACGCGGTGACGACCTTGCCGCTGGGCTGCTTGAGCGGTGGAAATTCGATGCGCGGGCCGGTCGGCGCCGGCAGACCGATCTCCTCTTCGAATTCGCGTTGCGCAGCAGCCCAAGGGTCTTCGCCGTCGGTGTACTCGCCCTTGGGGATCGACCAGGCGCCGTCATCCTTGCGAGCCCAAAACGGCCCACCCGGATGCCCGATGAGGACTTCGACGACGTCGTCGCGCACCCGGTACAGCAGCAGGCCCGCGCTCAGCTTGGGCATCGCCGCTCAGACGCCTACTGCGCGTTCCAAATCTTTCAGGGAGCTTTCCAGGTGACCGAGCAGTCGCTGCAGGTGCGGCACACTTCGCCGGCATCCGACCAAACCGAAATCGATATTGCCGGCGTTGTTCACCACGGTGATGTTCAACGCCTGCCCGTCCAGCGCAATCGACATCGGATAGTTGCCGTCGAGACGGGCGCCTCCCCAGTACATCGGCTCAGTGGGCCCCGGCACGTTGGAGATGACAATGTTGAACGGCGGCGGCGCCGATGAGCCCAACACAGGAACCACAGCCAAGCCCATCGGAGCCATCAGGAAGGCCGACAACGCAAAGGCTTGTAGCCGAGGCAGTTCGGAGAACACTTTCTTGTTGCGCCGCATCGATTCGCTGATCGCTTCGAGCCGTGTCGCTGGATCGTCGACGTCGGTCGCCAGATTGCACAGGATGGTGCCGACCATGTTGCCGCCGCTGTCGGCGTCCTCTTTGGTGCGCAGGCTCACCGGGACCATGGCGATCAGCGGCGTGTCGGGCAGTGCATGCTGGTCCGTCAGGTAGTAGCGCAGCGCACCGGCGCACATCGCCAGGACGACATCGTTTACGGAGACCCCGGCGGCCCGCTTGATGTTTTTCACCCGGTCCAACGAGTAGGACTGAGCGGCGCACCGGCGCGCGCCGCCGATCGGTACGTTGAGCATCGTGCGCGGTGCGGAGAACGGCAGGGTCAGTTGTTGTTCGACCAGCGCGGCGCGAACAAGCGACAGTGTCGAAGGAGCAAGCGCCGCAACCGATCCCACCATCTGGGTCAACATCTGCCACCGGGACCGGCTGGTCGAATGACGCCGACGAGGCAGGCTCCAGATCGCCTGCAGTTCCCGATCGTCGGGGTCAGTGGACATCGTGCGTTGCATCAGCTTCAGCGCCGAGACACCGTCGATCAGAGCATGGTGGAACTTGGTGTACAAAGCGAATCGGCCGTCGGTCAGCCCCTCCACGAAATGGCCTTCCCACAGCGGGCGGTGCCGATCGAGCAGGCTGCCATGCAACGAGGAGGTCAGCTCGAGCAGATCGCGGACCCGCCCCGGCGAGGGCAGCGCCGAGCGCCGCAGGTGGTAGTCGATGTCGATGTCGTCCTCGTCGTCGTAGGCCCACGAGACGTTGGCGATTCCGCCGAGAAGCCGGGCGGGACGCTTACGAAACGTGGGCTGGAAGTCGCTGTTTTCGACCAGAGCCTCGTAGGCCTGGCGCGGGAAATCCGGTCCGGCGTCCTCGGGTGGCTCGAACAGCTGCAAACCACCGACGTGCATTGGGTGCTCACGGGATTCGCCCAGCAGGAATATCGAGTCGGTGGGCGTGATCAGCTCCATCAACCCATTAAAGCGCTGGCATGAAGCGGATTTGGCCGAATGCACGCGGCGATATGGCGGTCTAGCCCGGATTGTTACAGGTGGAAGCCCCCGAGACCCGGAAG
>DASZKQ010000093.1:0-7963 GCA_035552835.1 Mycobacterium sp.
TTGTCGGAACCGGATTCGGCTACGTAGAGCACGTATCGCGCCTCGGCGACGGCGGCCGACGGGTAACCGGCGTCGGCAAGCCGATCGCGCAGAGTGCCGACGATGCTGTCGTCGCCCAGCACCGCGATCGTGGCCAAGCCATCAGATGAGTCAGCATTACCCTCAACAGCCCGGAAGGGTTGCCAATCGATCGTGTGCACCATCGTCGACGGGTCGTCGTTGCGCGACGCCGAGGAGGCAGAAGCATTCGAGTCCACTGCCGCGTAGCGAAGTTCCCGGACCTCGGTGCAGGTGCTACCGTCCGGCGCCGTGACTGCAATGTCGACGATCAGCTCTTCATCGTTGCCGCCGCGCCGATCCACCTCGATGCGGCCGTGTGGGTCAACAAGTTCGGCTTCGAACCGGACACTTGCTGCCGCAGCCGGAATCATCAGCCGCGGGTTGGAACTGTCCAGCAGCCGGGCGAGGTGAATGGCCGCGTCGAGCAGCGCGACCGCCGAGGGCTTGGACAGCTCAACCTCGGCATGCAATCGACCGGCCGCCGACCGGCAGGAGTCGACCGACCACTCGAACGGCCGCCCTTCACTGCCCCAGGTCTGCCACAGCGACGTAACCGACTCGTCGACAAACTCGGTATCCGCCGTCTCCGGGCCGGGCGGGGACTGTCGTGCTGCCCCTTGGCCAGGCAACTCGCGAGAGATTCTGGCGCTGACGTGCTTGATCCAAGGTTGCGCGGAGCCGGTATTTTCGGGGCCCCCGGCCCTCGCAGCAGTTGATGACACAGTGACCGACTCGCCGTCGGCCACCACCTGGATCACCCGCGGCTCGTCGACGACGATCGGATACTCGAATCGGATGTCCGAGGTTATCGATGCGTCATATTCGGCGACCGCGGCCGAAAGCGTCTGCAACAGAACCGATATCGGAACTATCTCCACGCCATTGTTGTGATGGGATCCCGGATACGGCTTGTTGGCGGGGGTGAGCCGTGCCTGCCACAGATGCGTTGGCGGTGTGGTAGCGACCGCGATGTGCTCGCCGAGCAGGGTGCCGGGCTTGGGCGCGGACTCGGCTGCTTTGACGTAATTCTCGGCGTTGATCCAGTGCTGGGTGTGGTGCCAGGGCGCAGTGGGCAGCACCGGATGCGGCTCGGGTGGATGGGGCACCTGCGGAGGACGGAGGACGCAAGTGCTGTTGAAGTTCGTGTGGAAGCTGACGGTGTCATCGCCATCGCGCGACAGCGTCCCGACGCTGTGATGGTGGGTGGATTCCAGCGTTTCGGTGACGGCATGCGCCAGCGTGGGATGCGGGCTGACTTCGATGAAAGTCGCGTGCTGCTCGGCGGCAGTGGTGATTGCTTGGCGCAGCCGCACCGGCTGGCGCACATTGGCGACCCAGTACTCGGCATCCAATGCCGGCGTGGCGGCAGTCTCGGCGACGGTGGAGATAAACGGAATCGTCGGTGCCTTGGGCACCAGATCGGCCAGCTCCGACCGCAACTCAGGCAGGATTGGATCCATCAGTGCGGTATGCGAAGCGACCTCCATATTCACTCGCTTCGCGAATCGCTCCTGCGCTGTTAGCGCGGCGATCACCGCATCAACCTGCGCCACCGACCCGGCGATCACGGTCTGCCGCGGCGAGAGGTATCCCGCCAAACTCACCTCGGGGTAGTCGGCGATCAGCTTTTCGGCCGCGTCGGCTTCAAGCTCCAGCAGCGCCACCGCACCTTGGCCGGCCAGCCGCGACATCAACCGCGACCGGATCGCGATCACCCGCAGCCCGTCGGCCGGGCTCAGCGCCCCGGCCACCACCGCCGCGGTCACCTCCCCCATCGAATGCCCAATCACCGCATCGGGTTCCACGCCATAGGAGCGCCACAACGCCGTCAACGCCAACTGCAAACCCATCAAGACCGGCTGCACCCGCGCGTCCCCGGTTACGGGCTGGCCTTCAGCGAGCACCTGCCGTAGGGAAAATCCGACGTGCTCGACGAACAACGGCTCCAACTCGTCCACCGCCGCGGCGAAAGTCGGCTCATCCGTTAACAACTGCCGGCCCATGCCTGCCCACTGCGAGCCCTGACCCGAATACACCAAGACGGTGCCCGGCTTGCACAACCCGTCATGGGAGCCCACCACGCCGACTGCTGATTCACCGGTCGCCAATGCCTGCAGGCCGGCCACGGCCTGGGCACGGTCGCGCGCGCAGACGGTGGCGAAAGCCTTGTGGTGGGTGCGGTGATGGTTGAGGGTGTGGGCGACATCAGCCAGTGAAACGCCGGCGCCGTCGGCGATCATCCACTCGGCCAACATCGCGGCCATCGACGCGATCCGCGCGCGACTCTTCCCCGAGATCACCAAGGTGGTCAGCACCGCTTCCGGTTGCGCGGCCACCGGCTCAGCAGCCGGAGCCTGCTCGAGCACCACGTGCGCATTGGTGCCACTGACGCCGAAGGACGACACCCCCGCTCGCCGGGCCCGCGTCACGCCCGGCCATTGCATGCCCTGGTCCGCGATCGTGAACCGCGAAGCGCCCTCAACCGCGTTCGGAGTCAACTGCTTGAAGTGCAGGTGCCGGGGGATGTAGCCGTGCTGCACGGTCAACACAGTCTTGATAAACCCGGCGATCCCGGCCGCTGATTCCAGATGACCCACGTTGGTCTTCACCGAACCCAACACCAGCGGCGCCGAGCCATTCCGTTCGCCGAAGACGTTGGTCAGCGCCCCCAGTTCGATCGGATCACCCAACGCAGTGCCGGTGCCGTGCGCCTCGATGTAGTCAATCTCCGACGGCTCCAACCGTGCAGCCGCCAATGCCGCGCGCACCACGGCTTGCTGGGCCGGTCCACTGGGCACCGTCTGCCCGCTGCTCTGGCCATCCTGGTTGACGGCCGAGCCGCGCACCACCGCCAACACCGAATCCCCGTCGCGCAGCGCATCGCTGAGCCGCTTGAGCACGACCACTCCGCAACCCTCGCTGCGGACGTAACCGTCCGCATCTGCATCGAAGGTTTTGCACCGGCCGTCGGGAGCCAACATCCCCCACTGCGAGGTGGCGACGCTGTTCTCCGGGCTCAGCATCAGACTGACTCCGGCGGCCAACGCCTGATCGCTTTCCCGTCGGCGCAGGCTCTGGCACGCCAAATGAACGGTGACCAGCGACGACGAGCACGCGGTGTCGACCACCACCGCCGGGCCATGCACACCCAGGAAATACGACAACCGCCCCGCGGCGAAGTTCGCCGCATTCCCGAACGGTACGTGCGGGTCGACTTCTTCTGGCGGCAACCTTCCGGCCAGGGTCAGCGTGTAGTCATAGGTGGTCATTCCCACGAAGACCGATGTTTGCGTGCCGCGGATCATCTGTGCGGTGATGCCCGCGTTTTCCAGTGCCTCCCAGCCAACTTCGAGCAGCAGCCGCTGCTGAGGATCCATTGCGGCTGCCTCGCGCGGTGAGATCCCGAAGAACTCGGCGTCGAATTCATCGGGTCGCCACGACGTCAGGAAACCGCCCTCTGGGCAGCAGATCGTCCCAGGCACGGAGTGGTCGTCGGAGTAGAACGCGTCGGCGTCCCAACGCTCCGGGGGCACCCGCACGATGCCACTGGCACCGTCTTGCAGCAACCGCCAGTATTGGGCCGTGCTGTTAGCGCCACCCGGCAACCGGCAGCCCATCCCCACCACGGCGATCGGCTCGGTGTCCCCCTTTTGAGCAATCTCCAGCTGCGCAGTCAGGTCGTCGATTTTGCGCAATGCCTCGGTGATGATCGCACGACGATCCGGCGGCACACCAGTCATCGCGCTCCCCCCAATCTGCCAGAAAGCTCTGCGAGGTACTCAGCCCCGCTCAGAGATGTCATCCGGTCTTGTTTCGGCGCCCGGCGCGCTCCCTTGGCACAACGGGTACAAAAGATTCGATTGATGGCATTGGCTTTACTCTCGCTGAATGTAAAGCCGCCTGGACACTACTATTCAGGCGGCTCGGCTGCATCGCCGAGAGGCGTCATGCGGTGGAATCCAGACGGCTGAACTCGTCTTGCCGGTAAACCTCGAGACACGAGGAACGGCGGATCTTGCCGCTGGTGGTGATCGGAATTGAGCCGGGCGGCACCAGGACGAGATCGGCGACCCGCAGTCCGTGGGACTTGGAAATCGCCGACGTCACTTGCGCTCTCACGCTACGAAGCCGCTGCTGCATCTCTTCCTCGGAGTGGCCCCGGTTCTTCATCTCGGCGATCACGACCACGCGCTCAGTGCGATCATCCGGGATCGAGATCGCCGCGACACGGCCCCCGCTGATCTCCTGAGTCGTCGCCTCGATGTCGTCGGGATAGTGATTACGCCCATCCACAATCAGCAAATCCTTGATGCGGCCGATGATGAACAGCTCGCTGTCATGGATGACGCCCAAATCTCCGGTGCGAAGCCAGGGCCCCAGCGGCGTCCCCGGCGATGGATCGAGGAGCTGTCCGCCGAAAGTCCGCTGCGACTGTTGCGGCTTGCGCCAGTAGCCATTGGCGATGTTGTCGCCGTGCAGCCAGATCTCGCCGACCATGCCGGCTGGATTCTCGACCCGGGTGTCCGAATCGACGATCCGGATAGTGGACGCGCGGGGCGTACCGACACTGACCAGCTGGACACCGCCCTCGTCGTCGCAGGCCTCCGCGTGACCGGCAGAGAGCTTCTCGTAGTCGAAGTTGGCGACGGTCGGGGGCCGGTTCGGACCCGAAGACGCGACGTAGACCATCGCCTCGGCCAGGCCGTACGACGGCTTGAGCGCGGTTGCCGGGAAGTTGAACGCGGCGAATCGATCGAGGAAGCGCCGGATCGTCGCCGCGTGTACCCGCTCGCTACCGGACAGGACGGTGTGCACGTGCCCCAAGTCGAGCCCGGCCATGTCCTCGTCGGTGGTCCGTCGGGCCGCCAGCTCGAAAGCAAAGTTCGGTACGGCCGTGAAGGTGCGGGTGTTTTTAGCCAACTGCTGCACCCACCGGGCGGGTCGCTGCAGGAACGCCATCGGGCTCATCAGCACCGAGTGAAGCCCGATTACCAGCGCGCCGGTGATGCCCAGGAGCAGACCCATATCGTGGTACAGAGGCAGCCATGACACCAGCGTGGTGTCCGGCGGCGGAACTTTTCCCTCGGCCTCGAAGTAGTCGGCCCGGACCTGCTGAACGTTGGCCAAGATGTTCTTGTGGGTGACCACGACGGCAGCCGGCGAGCGGGTCGAGCCGGAGGTGTACTGCAGCAAAGCAGTTTTGTTGTGCGGCCGGCTGGAGCGCTGGGAGGTCGGCTCGGCGTCGAGGTCGAGCGCGTCGATCTCGATAACTGCCGGGGGCGTGCCGGGGAGCGCACGAGCAGACGAAACAACGTCTGTGACAACAGCCGATGTCGTTAAGAGCACCGTCGGCGCGCTGTCTTGCAGGGCCGCGGAGGCACGTTCGTCGTGCGCGCCGAACTGCGGCACCGACAACGGGACCGCGATGCAACCCGCCTCTATCGCCGCGAAGAAACCGATGATGTACTCCAAGCCCTGCGGCGCGAGGATCGCTACGCGATCCGCAGAAGCGGTGCAGGATGCGATTTCCGCAGCGACCACGCGCGCGCGCTGGTGCAGCTGAGACCAAGTCAAGGTTTGGGAGTAACCCTCAGGGTCGACGTCGTAGTCGATGAACGTGTACGCCGGCGTATTCGGCTTGTGCCGGGCCCTCTCCCCCAACACCGCGGGAATCGAAGCTTCCGTTGCCGCCATCGGGACACCACCCCTCTAGATCAGAGCCCGGAACACGAACCACGTAGGGCGCTTGTGATGCAGGAGATTAACAGGGCCGCCGCACTTCTCGGACCAAAAATCCAAGAATGTAATACGCGCGACAAACAGGAACTTGGTCCTGCCTGCGTGGTCGATCAGACCATAGGTTTGCTAAGCAGTCAAACGCTGTCGTTCCCTCGCTGGTCGTGCGGCGTCGCGCGCGATGGGCCACCCGCCGTTCGTGTGATCCAAACAGGCCGGTCGGATGTCCGTAAAATTTTCGTAATCACCGCCAGGGATCGTTTTTTTCACGCAGGTGGTGCGACGACCGGCGGCCGCCGTTGGACCGCGGTCCGAGCCGCCGCAGATCACCGACCGGGGCTGACCCTCTTCCCGACGCTGCGGTTTGCTGGAGACAACCCTGCGGTGTCGGGCTGTTGCACATGTTGCAGGCGTTGAAACATGCCGCGCCCAGATATGGCGGCACCTTTCCCGCAAAAATCGCACCGAATTCCAACCGCCGTCGCGTCCAATTAATTGGTTGTATCATCCAATTTATCGGCCGCACAAGGCTTTTGCACGCTATTAGTCATGATTGTAATAGCGCTTGGCAAAATGACGTCGGCGCAAGGAATCTCTTGACGGCAGCCGTCAACTCCGTTCAACCAGCGGTGGTTTGGCGTATGGCCGTCAATCGCGGCAGTACGCCAACACCTTGCCCTCGATCTGACTGACCAGCTCAGGGATGTGGTCGTTGAGGTAGAAGTGATGGCCGGGGAAGACCTGCACGCTGAACTCCGACGTGGTGCGCTCCGACCAGGGCGACACCTTCTCGTAGGTAGCGACTTCGTCGTCGTCGCCCAGGAAGGCGAAGATCGGGCACGACACGGTCGCTCCGGGCGGGCAGTCGTACTTCGAGATGGCCTTGAGCCCGCGCAGCGTCGGCAGGATCTTGGCGGCAAATTCCTCGTTCTCCAGGAACTCGGGATTCACGCCGGTCATCTGGCTGACCGCATCGAGCAGGCCGCGATCGGACTCCGGGATGTGCTCATAGCCGACTCGGCCGGGCGCTGCACAGGCGGATACGAACAGGGCGGCGATCGGGCTCCCCGCCACTTCGAACCGTCGAGCGACCTCGAACGCCAGCAACCCGCCCATGCTGTGGCCGAAGAACGCCACCAACGCGGCGGACTGATCCGGCGGCGGCAGCATCCGGCAAACCTTATCCGCGAGATCGGAAATGCTGGTAAAAGACCCAAGATCGTGAGTACCAGCACGTCCGGGGTATCGGACCGCAATGCGTTTGATGTCGCTGGAAAACGTTTTGGCAAATGGAACGTAATATTCGGCTGATCCGCCGGCATGCGGAAAGATGTAAAGCGTCGGCGGTCGCTCGGTCACGCGGCAACGATACCGTCCCGGCTCGCGCCACCCAGGGAACGCACCGCCGGCGACGTCCGCTGTGAACTCTTAGGTCAGCGTGCCGCGACCGGCCCCCGCCCGTTGGTTCAGCTCCTGGGAAAAAAGCCACCGTTAACGCATGGTTTCGTGCGGACGTCGTTTCTTCGATTTGTGTTCCGCCGGAGCCAAAAAAAGCATACGATCTGTCAGCCATCATGCGTGGCTGTGCTTTTGGAGTCGTCAATCCAACGCCCGACTTGAAGTAACATCTAACCTCAGTGTCGGCGGGGCCCTTGTAGGAGGTCGAAGTGTCGTACGTAACTACCCACCCAGAGGTGTTGTCAGGGGCTGCGAGCAGCCTGTCCGGTCTCGGCGATGCGATGGTGGCCCGCAATGCGGCTGCCGCGGCGCCGACGACGGGGTTGGCCCCAGCGGCCTCCGACATTGTGTCGGCGATGACGGCCGCCCAGTTCGGTCAACAGGGCCTGGCCTATCAGCAGCTCGCCGCCCAAGCCGCGGAAGTGCACGAGCAGTTGGTGGCCGCGTTGCGCTCCGGAGCCGGTGCCTATGCGCTGGCCGAGGTGGCGAACGCGGCGGCGGCCGGCCAGGTCTAGTCGATGAGCTTTTCGCTGATTCCCCCGGAAATCAATTCCGCCCTGATGTTTTCCGGGGCGGGGTCCGGCCCGTTGTTGGAGGCCGGGGCGGCCTGGGATGCGTTGTCCGCCGACCTGGACAGCACCGCCACCCAGTATCAGACGCTGATCACCAATCTGACCACCGGCCCGTGGCTGGGCCCGTCGTCGGCGCA
>DASZKQ010000094.1:0-4116 GCA_035552835.1 Mycobacterium sp.
GGATGCGGTTAAGGATCGGCTCAGTGATTCGCCATTCCGGCTCTCTGGTGGTCAACAACAATTGTTGTGCCTGGCCCGTGCGCTTGCGGTGAACCCGGAGGTCCTGCTGCTCGACGAGCCCACCTCATCGCTGGACCCGGCAACGACCGAGAAAATCGAAGAGCTCATTCGATCGCTGGCCAACCGGCTCACCGTGATCATGGTGACGCACGATCTTGCCCAGGCCGCGCGCATCGGCGACCGGACCGCCTTGTTCTTTGACGGTAGGTTGCTGGAGGACGGGCCTACCGAACAGCTGTTCTTATCGCCGAAGCATGCGGAGACCGTCCGGTATGTCTCTGGACTGTTTGGCGACCGCCATCTTCTGGGTGTGGTCGTCGGGGCCACAGACGCCAACGAGGGAAAGAAAGGTGAGTGAGGGCCGTGAAAATCTCTCTGCGTACCCTGCTGGTTGCGGTGCCATTGGTCCTGGTCGCCGCAGCCTGCGGTTCGAACTCAACAGGCGGTTCGTCCCACCCCGGGGCTAGCACCGGCAGCGTCGCAACTACGCCCGCGACGTCGAAGGTCGCATTGTCGGAGACCGGTGCCACGGAGCTGTACCCGCTGATGAATTCGTGGGTTCCGGCTTATCAGGCGAAATACCCGAACGTCACGATCACGACCGCGGCCACTGGGTCGGGCGCCGGCATCTCCCAGGCAATTGCCAGAGCGGTCGACATCGGCGCCTCCGGCGCCTACCTGTCGCAGGGTCAGATCTCCGCGCACAAGGGGCTGATGAATATCGCCTTGGCCATCGCCGCCGAGGAGGTCCACTACAACGTGCCCGGTGTCAGCGAGCACCTCAAGCTGAATGGCAAGGTGCTGGCGGCCATGTATGAAGGCACGATCAAAGCCTGGAATGACCCGCAGATCGCCGCGCTCAACCCCGGGGTGAATTTGCCGGCCATCCCGGTGGTTCCACTACACCGTTCCGACGGGTCCGGCGATACTTTCGTGTTCACCCAGTACCTGTCGAAACAAGACCCCGATGGCTGGGGTAAGTCGCCGGGCTTTGGTACCACCGTCGACTTCCCCGGGGTGCCCGGCGCGCTCGGTGAGAACGGCGCCGGTGGCATGGTGACCGGCTGCGCTGAGACTCCCGGTTGCGTCGCCTATATCGGCATCAGCTATCTCGACCAGGCCAGCCAGAAGGGACTTGGCGTGGCCGAGCTGGGCAATGCCTCCGGCAAGTACCTGCTGCCGGATGCCCAAAGTATCCAGGCTGAGGCCGCCGGGTTCGCCTCGCAGACCCCGGCAAACCAAGTGATTTCACTGATCAACGGACCAGCCGCCAACGGGTACCCGATTGTCAACTACGAGTACGTCGTTGTCTACGCCAGCCAGAAGGATGCCGCTACCGCACAGACGCTGCAGGCATTTCTGCACTGGATCGTGACCGACGGTAGCGGCCCCTCGTTCCTGGATAAGGTTCACTTTCAACCGCTGCCGTCCTCGGTGCAGAAGCAGTCAGACGTCCAAATCGCCAGCATCACAAGCTAGCTCGTTGCGTTGACGCTTCGCACGCGACAGCGGGCGCCGGCCGACCCGCTACTGCTATCGCGCGCGCTGGGCCGCATCCGTGGCATGAGCCGCGGCGACCTCGCCGTTCGGTGGGCTGGTGGGGCGGGTGCGGTGATCCCGCTGCTCGCGCTGGTGTTCGTGCTGGGCACGCTGATCATCGAGGCGGTTGGCGCGATCAGGCTGAACGGGCTGCACTTCTTTACCGCCACCGAATGGAACCCGGGAAACCTCTACGGCAGCACCGAAGTCAGCAACGGTGTGCCACATCCGATTGGCGCGTACTACGGCGCATTGCCGATGATCGTCGGCACGCTGGCGAGCTCCGCGATCGCCCTGATCATCGCGGTACCGGTGTCTGTCGGGGCGGCGTTGGCGATCGTGGAGCGGCTACCGAAACGCGCCGCATCGGCCGTCGGCATGGTGCTCGAATTGCTCGCCGGGATCCCCAGTGTCGTCGTCGGCCTCTGGGGGGCAATGACTTTCGGGCCGTTCATCGCCCACCATGTCGCTCCCGTCATCGCTCGTAATGCGCCGAATGTGCCGGTGCTCAGTTATTTCCGCGGCGACACCGGCAACGGAGAAGGCATGTTGGTGTCCGGTCTGGTGCTGGCGGTGATGATCATTCCGATCATCGCCAGCACCTGCCGCGATCTGATCCGGCAAGTGCCGTCGCTGCCCCGCGAGGGTGCGATCGCGCTGGGCATGTCCGACTGGGAGTGTGCGCGCAAGGTCACCCTGCCATGGGTGTCCAGCGGCCTTGTCGGCGCCGTCGTGCTGGGACTGGGACGTGCGCTGGGCGAGACGATGGCCGTTGCCATGGTGTCCGGCGCCGAGTTGGGTGCGATGCCCGGCAACATCTACTCGACCATGACCACCATCGCCGCAACTGTTGTGTCGCAGTTGGATTCAGCGTTGACCGACTCTACCAACTTCGCAGTGAAGACCCTTGCCGAGGCAAGTCTTGTGCTGCTGGTGATCACGTTGCTGACGAATATGTTGGCTCGTGCGCTGGTGCGCCGCGCATCGGCGACCGCGCTACCAGTCGGGCGAGGTATCTGAAATGTGGTCGGTAAACTTTCGGCGCAAAACCGCCAACGCGATCTGGTGGACCGCATGTTTCTGTTGTCTGGCGACGGTGATCGCACCGACGTTGTGGATGCTGATCGGGGTCGTCGGCCGTGCGTTGCCGGTGTTCCACTGGAGCGTGCTGGTCGAGGACTCTCATGGCGGCGGCGGCGGTCTTCGCAACGCCATTGTCGGTACCTTGGTCCTGGGTCTGGGGGTCATGCTGGTGGGTGGCACCGTCAGTGTGTTGGCCGGGATCTACCTGTCCGAATTCGCCACTGGCAGAACGCGTTCGATTCTGCGCGGCGCCTACGAGGTACTGTCCGGCATCCCATCCATCGTGCTCGGATACGTCGGCTACCTGGCGCTCGTGGTCTACTTCGACTGGGGCTTCTCGCTAGCGGCCGGGGTCTTGACGCTGTCGGTCTTGAGTATCCCGTACATCGCTAAGGCCACCGAGTCGGCGCTCGGTCAAGTGCCGACGGCATACCGGGAAGGGGCAACCGCGCTGGGGTTGCCAGTCGTTTGGACGCTGCGCAAGATCGTGTTGAAGACGGCACTACCCGGAATCGTCACCGGCATGCTGGTGGCGCTCGCACTGGCGATCGGTGAGACGGCTCCGATGCTGTATACAGCCGGCTGGTCGGATTCCCTTCCGACCGGCAATTTCACCGACTCGCCGGTCGGTTACCTGACGTATCCGATCTGGACGTTTTATAACCTGCCTTCGAAGTCAGCCCTGGACCTGTCCTATGACGCGGCCTTCTTGCTGATCATGTTCTTGCTGCTGCTGATCGCCCTGGGGCGGCTGATCACCTGGTTCGCGCGGCGGCATTCAGAATCGGTGTGAGATTTGCCGGTGGCGCTCAACGCGTGGGCGGGGCAGGCCAAGGGCTGTAGTCGGCGATCAACTCCTCCTGCGGCGGCCGCTGGTCGTCGGGAACGTGCTGCAGGTTGATCCGAATCCGGTACCAGATCGAACTCGGTCCACGCATCCCGTCGAGCAGCACGTCGGCCGGCTGCAGGCGATCCGCCGCGGCGGGGTAGCGCTCCCGCCAGGTGTCCAGGGCGGCCATTGCCTCATGTTTGGTCTTAGTGCGGGCGATCTCGATGAGCGGCATCACCGACTGACGGCGGCCCGTGCCCGCGCCGCGGCGCGCCCCTTTCGGCGCCTTTTCGGCGGGTCCGAGTTCCTCGGCCAGCGTAAGCAGTCGCTCGAGGCCGGCGGCGGTGTCGTTCATCGCAGCCCACGGATCCCCGATGTCGGCGAACCGCTCCGGCACCGTCGCCACGGTGAAGCTGGCCGGGTCGCAGCCGGCGACCTCATCCCAATGCAGCGGCGTCGACACCCGCGCGTCCGACGTGGCCCGCACCGAATACGCCGATGCGACCGTGCGGTCCTTGGCGTTCTGGTTGAAGTCGACGAACACGCCCTCGCGTTCTTCCTTCCACCAGCGGCTGGTCGCCAGGTGGGGGGCGCGTCGCTCCACC
>DASZKQ010000095.1:0-4994 GCA_035552835.1 Mycobacterium sp.
CGATGATCGCCGGCCGGCACACACAGCACCTTGTCGTCGCCGCCGTGCTCGTCGGTCATCCGAAACATTGCCACCGGCCGTGCAGTCAGCCCCACGCCCGGGAACAGCGGCTCTGGCAGCAACAACAGGATGTCGAGCGGGTCGCCGTCCTCGCCCAGGGTGTCGTCGATGAAGCCGTAGTCAGTCGGGTAGACCATCGAGGTGTACAGGTAGCGATCCAGGCGCACCTTCCCCGTGTCATGGTCGACCTCGTATTTGTTTCGTTGACCTTTTGGGATCTCGATGGTCACGTCGAATTCCACCGTCTCGGCTCCTTCGGCTGGGGTGGTCGCTGCTCGTAGGCCTATGTCGAGCCTCAACCCTAGTCCAGCGGTCAGATGCCGAAGGCAGCTCTCGCACTGCGCCAATCGGCGGGTATTTCGGCACAATAGGCGCAAAGAAGTCAGGAGAGTCATGCGTCCCACTCAGTGGCGGCCGTCTACGCACCTGATCGTGGGAGTGGGCGTGCTGGCGATCGTTGCCGCCGTGGTTGCGGCAACGGCGTTGTTCACCGCCAACGGTCGCGGCGCAAGCGGCGCCCAGATCCCACCCCCGCCGCCCGCCGTCACCGCCAAGCCGAGCATCGTCCCGGTGGCCGCCACCGCGCCGGTGCCGACCCAGTCCGCGCTGGCCGCGACGCTGGCGGCGGTGGTGGCCGACCCCAACCTCGGCAATCTGGGCGGTCGGGTCACTGACGCGATCACCGGCGAAGAACTCTGGCGCCAGCTTGATGACGTGAGGCTGCAGCCGGCGTCGACGAACAAAACGCTCACCACGGCCGCCGCGCTGTTGGCGCTGGATCGCGAGGCACGGGTCACCACCCGAGTTGTGGCGGCCGACAAGCCCGGCACCATCGCGCTGGTGGGCGGCGGCGACCCGACCCTGTCGGGGGCCCCGCCCGGGCAGGACACCTGGTATCACGGTGCGGCGCGGATCAGCGATCTCGCCGATCAGGTACGCCGAACCGGCACAACACCGACGGCGGTGCAGGTGGACACCTCGCTGTTCAGTGGCCCGAGCATGGCGCCCGGCTGGGATCCGGCCGATATCGACGGCGGCGACATCGCGCCGATCGAATCGGTCATGCTCGACGCCGGACGGATCCAGCCCGCGACCGATGAGTCACGCCGGTCGGTGACCCCGGCCCTGGACGCGGGACGCGCGCTGGCCAGCGCGCTCGGCGTGGACCCGCAGCAGGTGACCATCGCTAGCCATCCCGCATCCTCCGGTGCGAGACAACTGGCCGCTGTCCGGTCGGCCCCGCTGATCGAGCGGCTGAACGAGATGATGAGCGTCTCCGACAACGTGATGGCCGAATGCATCGCCCGTGAAGTGGCGGCGTCCATGCAGCGGTCGCTGAGCTTCGCCGGCGCCGTCGAGGCGGTGACCAACCGATTGAAGACCGCGCACATCGACACCCGCAGCGCGACATTGCAGGACTCCAGCGGGTTGTCGGTCGACGACCGCCTCACCGCCAAGACCCTCGATGCCGTGGTGCAAGCGGCGGCCGGGCCCGATCAGCCTGCGCTGCGGCCGCTACTGGACCTGCTGCCGATCGCCGGTGGCAGCGGCACGCTGTCCGACCGATTCCTGGACACGGCCGCCAACACCGGGCCCGCTGGGTGGTTGCGGGCCAAAACCGGTTCGCTGATGGCCACGAACGCGTTAGCTGGTGTGGTGACCGACCACAGCGGACGGGTGCTGACCTTCGCGCTGATTTCCAACGACGCCGGCCCGACCGGCCGCACGGCGATTGACGCGGTGGCGGCCACGCTATGGGCGTGCGGATGCGCAACGTGACCGCGTCGGCGGAGTTGACCGTCGGGCGCACTGTCGACTGGGGATTCGCGTCGACGGTCGGCCAGTGGCTGGCCCGTCCCGGCCCGCCGTCCACCGACTACACCCGTCACCAGGTGATCGATAACCTGGCTTCCGCCGCCACGGCGGCTGAACCGCCGGTACGAGAGGTAACCGGTCTGCAGACCAACGGCGCCGTTCCTGAGGCTCGCATTGTCGATCGGCCGGGGTGGATCCGGGCGGCTGCCGAGTCGATGCGGGTGATGACCGGCGGAACCGACAAGCCGCGGAGTGTGATCTCCGGACGGGTCACCGGCGCGCAGACCGGTGCGGTGCTGGCGTTCGTCGCATCGGGGATTCTCGGCCAGTACGACCCGTTCGCCGCTTCCGATGACGGCGGCGCCTTGCTGCTGGTGTATCCCAACGTCATTGCGGTCGAACGGCAATTGCGGGTGGAGCCTTCCGATTTCCGGTTGTGGGTGTGTCTGCACGAAGTCACCCATCGGGTGCAGTTCACTGCCAATCCGTGGTTGTCCGGCTACATGTCGCAGGCGCTGGGCGTGTTGACTCAGGAGGGCGGCGAGGACGTGGCCCAGGTGGTGAGCCGACTGGCCGACTTCGTCCGCGGCCGCCGCGAGTCGTCGCCGGCCGGCACCGACGCACACTCGACGGGCGTGCTGGGGTTGCTGCGTGCGGTGCAGTCCGAACCTCAGCGTGAAGCCCTGGATCAATTGCTGGTGCTCGGCACACTGTTGGAGGGTCACGCCGACCACGTGATGGATGCCGTTGGGCCCGTTGTCGTGCCATCGGTCGCAACCATCCGGCGCCGCTTCGACGAGCGTCGTCACCGCACGCAGCCGCCGCTGCAACGGCTGCTGCGCGCATTACTGGGCATCGACGCCAAATTGAGCCAATACACCCGGGGCAAGATCTTCGTCGACCATGTGGTGGGCCGGGTCGGGATGGAGCGGTTCAACACCGTCTGGACCGGTCCGGACACCCTGCCCCGGCCGGCTGAGATCGAACACCCGCAACGATGGATCGACCGGGTGCTGTAGCCGAGCTCCGCTCGGCTGTGGCGGCGTTCGCCAAGGAATACCTCGCCACTGCCGATCGCTGGTGCGTGGCGTTCTCCGGGGGCCCGGACTCGTTGGCGCTCACCGCCGTCGCGGCCGCAGTGCTGCCGACCACCGCGCTGATCGTGGACCATGGTCTGCAAGCCGGGTCGGCGGCGGTAGCCGGGACCGCGCAACGCCAAGCCAAGGAATTGGGATGCGTTGAGGCGCAGGTGCTTTGCGTACAGGTAGGCGGAGACGGTGGTCCGGAGGGCGCCGCGCGCAATGCTCGGTACGGCGCGCTGGAGACTGTCCGTCGCGGACGTCCGGTGCTTTTGGCTCATACCCTCGACGATCAGGCCGAGACGGTGTTGCTCGGGCTGGGCCGCGGTTCGGGTGCTCGATCGATTGCCGGAATGCGCCCCTACGACCCGCCGTGGTGTCGACCGTTGCTGGGTGTGCGGCGCAGCGTGACACACGCGGCGTGCGCCGAGCTGGGCGTGACAGCCTGGCAGGACCCGCACAACACCGACCGCCGCTTTACTCGGACACGGCTGCGCCACGAGGTGCTGCCGCTGCTCGAAGAGGTGCTCGGCGGTGGCGTGGCCGAGGCGCTGGCTCGCACCGCCACCGCGCTGCGCGAGGACACCGAGCTGGTCGACGCCCTGATCGCGCAGGCAATGACAACATCCGCGACCGCCGAGGGACTCGACGCCCGGGCGCTGACCGCGCTGCCCGACCCGGTTCGTCGTGGCGTCATCCGCAGCTGGCTGCTTGCCGGCGGCGCAATTGGGCTGACCGACAAGCAGATTCGCGGTGTGGACAGGCTGGTCACCGCCTGGCGTGGCCAGGGCGGGGTGGCCGTCGGCTCCACACTGCGCAATCAGCGGTTGGTCGCCGGCCGAAGTGGCGGGCTTTTGACGTTGCGTCAAGAGCCGGTCTAGCCGACCACGGTTGGTTGTCAGCGCGGTGGCATGGCACGCTGTGGGCGTGGCAGCGGAATCGCCGGAGCTGTACCCCGGGGACATCAAATCGGTGTTGCTGCGCGAGGAGCAGATCCAGACCCGCATCGCCGAGCTCGGTGCGCGGATCGGCGCAGACTACCGCGGACTCTCTGGTGCCGACGACCAGGACCTGCTGCTGATCACCGTGCTCAAGGGCGCGGTCATGTTTGTCACCGACCTGGCACGCGCGATCCCGCTGCCGACTCAGTTCGAGTTCATGGCCGTCAGTTCTTATGGAACGTCGACGTCATCGTCTGGCGTGGTGCGCATTCTCAAAGACCTCGACCGCGATATCAACGACCGGAATGTGCTGATCGTCGAGGACGTCGTCGACTCCGGGCTGACGCTGTCGTGGTTGTCGCGCAACCTGGCCACCCGGCATCCGCATTCACTGCGGGTGTGCACGCTGCTGCGCAAACCCGATGCGCTGCGCTCCAACGTGGACATCGCTTACGTGGGTTTCGATATCCCCAACGAGTTCGTTGTCGGCTACGGCCTGGACTACGACGAGCGCTATCGCGACCTGCCCTACATCGGAACCCTGGACCCCAGGGTGTACCAGGACTGAGCCATTACTGCAGTTGCCAGACCGCGGTGACCGAGAAGCTCACCGTCTGCTGGCCGGGCTCCAGTGGAACACTTTCGGCCATGCCGCTGCGTGGCGGCGCCGGAGGCATGGTGCCTGCCCCGCCCGACGCCTCCGAGATCGAGATGATCTTGTCCAGCTTGAGCCCGGACAGCTGCGCGTACTGCTCGGCCCGGTCCTTGGCGTCCTGGGAGGCGTGCGTACGCGCGTCCTTGACCAGCTTCGAATCGTCGGCGATGGAATAGCTGACCGAGTTGATCCGGGTGGCGTCGCCGCCGGCACTGACGATCACAGCCAGCACGTGCGACGCCGAGTCGGCTGGGTGGATTTTGACTCGGATCAAGTTGCCGGCGCTATACCCAGTGATGCTGCCCCCGGAACTGTCGTGCTCGGGTTGCAGGCTGACCTCGGTGGTGGTGATGTCTTTGTGGTCGACGCCCGCGCCAGTCAGCGCATTGATGACCGCCTGCTGGCGGTCGTTGGTCTGGTTCATCGCCGCGGTGACGTCCGGTG
>DASZKQ010000096.1:0-5467 GCA_035552835.1 Mycobacterium sp.
TCGTCGATGCGGGGCTGGTTCACGTCGGCGACGATGATCTCGCCGACCTCCTGATACACGTTGCTGAAGATGCCGTGGGACTTCATCTTCTCGGTCTGATAAATGTTGTCCTCGGTCGGTGTCACGTAGTACACGATTTCCGGCTTGAACCGATGGATCAGCCACAGATGGATGACGTCCATCAGCCTCTTCTTGCGCAGTTTTTCGGCGAAGGTGTTCTGATCACGCACCGTGAGGATGTTGCGTCCGTGCCGGTCCTTGATCGGGTCGACGACCGCGTTGGCAAGCGGCTCCTCTCCGTCGCCGTAGATGCCGAGTTCGAGCACATCGGATCCGGCACGTCGCGGCCTCAGTTGCACGCGAAGCTTTTCCGGAATCTGGTAGTGCTCGCTCCATAGCGCCAGCCATTCCTCCAGCAGCTTCTTCGGCACCTCGGTCTGCACCAGATGCTGGTGCTGCGTGGAACCCTCGCCCATAGCCTTGGTGGTCGCCGTGCGGCCGGAGGACGCGGCCAGCGCGGCATCGCTGCGCGGCCCACCGACCAGGGTTTGCGGCGTGCGGTAAGGCGACTCGACAAGGCGCATCTTGCGCTGCAAACGTGCCAGCGCAAGCATGCCGTCCTGGCGCAGCGAGGTCGCGAACTCCTCGGCGGCAACGCCGTCGATTTGGTGTCCGCCGTAGGTGATGAAGTTGAAAACGAAGCCCATCTTGCCGAGTTCCTCAGGGAACGCCCGCATTTCATCGTCGGTCATGCCGGTGGTGTCCCAGTTGAACGACGGTGAGAGGTTGTAGGCCAGCATCTGGTCGGGGAACACGGCGTGGATCGCCTCGGCGAATTGGCGGGCGTCGACGAGATCCGCGGTCTTCGTCTCCATCCACAGGATGTCGGCGAATGGCGCTGCGGCAAGCGATTTGGCGATCGCATACGGGATGCCGCCGCGGATCTGGTAGTAGCCTTCGGGTGTTTTGGCCCGCTCGCAGTCCCAGCCGGGGTCGGCGCCGAGCTCGCGCGCTTTTTCGCGGGCGGTGTAGAGCGGTGCGCGCTGGGCGAACTCCCGCCATTCGGCGACGCTCATATCGCGAGGTTCGCCCTCGCTTTCCGCGAATTCAAGCAAGTCCGCAACGGCTTCGCCGTAGGTCATCAGCCCGGCGTCGTCCTGCCAGGCGTCGACGAACTTGGACTCGACCTCGTCGAAGACGGCGTCGATCGACACCTGCGCGTGGTCCGGCGCCGTCGCCGCCTTGGTGATCAGGTCCGCGACGCCTTGACGCTCCAACCACGCATCGGCAGTGGCGTACTCGCCGTCTGGCAGGGCATAGAGCAGATGACCGTTGAGCTCCTTGAATCCCGCGTCGTAGAAGCGCCGCACCATCGCGAGGAAGCAGGACTTGTAGGACGGAATTTTCAGGTTGGTGGTGCCGAGCAGGAACGGCTGGTCGCGCTCGTCGGCCCGGCTGTCCAGCAGGTTCGCCGCCTCAGCATCGGTGCGCGCGACGATGATGCCGGGCACCCGCATGATGTCGAGCTGAAAGCGGGCGGTGTTGAGACGCTTGATCTGTTCGTCGGACGGCACCAGAACCTTGCCGCCCTGATGCCCACATTTCTTGGTGCCCGGGCGCTGGTCCTCGATGTGGTAACCCGGCACGCCCGCTTCGACGAATCGTTTGATCAGGTTGCGCACATGCGGATCGCCGCCGTGGCCGGTGTCGGCGTCGGCGATGATGAAGGGCCGGTAGTCGACCGCCGGTGTTCTTCCGCGTTGTTCGTCGGTCATCCGCAGCCGCAGGTATTGCTGATTGCGGTCGGCGGTCAGCAGGGCGCGGACCAGGCCGGCGGCCTCGTCGGGCACTTGGCTCAGCGGATAGCTGGCCAGATCGGGTCCCGGGTCTTCGGTGATCGAGCCCTTGGCGGAGGTCGCCCACCCGCCAAGGTAGATGCCCTCGATGCCCATCCGCTTCATGGTCACTGCCTGCCCCGGCGAGTACGGGCCGAAGGTGGTGATGCTCATGCGCTGGGCGAACAGCTCGCGCAGCCGAGGGTAAAAGGCTTCCGCCGCCTCTCGCGCAACGATATAACCGCTGGGGATGGTGCCGCGCTGCTCTACAACTTGGCTTGCGGAGTAGAGGCGAGTGATTCCGTCGAACCGCGGGCTGTCGAAGTATCGCTGAGTAGCGGCTATATCCTTGTCAAAGTCGTCCTCGAGCGTTGTACGTGCCTCGGTGTCCGCATCAATTGCCATGGTCGTTCGCTCCTCTTCCAGCCCAATTCCCCCGATGGTCAGAGTCTATGGGCTGCTGTGCGGCCTAAAGTTTCAAATCGGGATCTCCCGAGCCAGGATCAGCCGCATCGAGGATGCCGCCATCTGGTCGCGGCTAAACCCCAGGTTAATTAGCGCCCGAGACATTTTGCCCCGTTTTGGGTAGTCGACTCAGATACACTCGCGCCACGCGGCGACGGCGCCGCATCCGAGGGGAGCCGTGATGAGTTCTCGACGATCGGCCCGCACGCTGGGCTCCTTACCGGCGGCATTGCCGCCCAGCCGCACTGTCCCCGTCCGCGCCCCTGATGGCACCCGCCTGCACACCGAGGTGTTCGGGCCCGAGAACGGCTATCCGATCGTGCTTTCGCACGGCATCACCTGTGCCATCCGGGTGTGGGCCTATCAGATCGCCGAGTTGGCCACCGAGTATCGGGTGGTCGCGTTCGATGCTCGTGGCCACGGACGCAGTGGGATTCCCCGGCGCGGCGGGTACAGCCTCGCCCACCTCGCGTCGGATGTCGATGCGGTGCTCGAGGCCACGCTTGCTCCGGGCGAGCGTGCCGTCATCGCCGGACACTCGATGGGCGGGATGGCGATCGCCGCCTGGTCGGACCGGTACCGCCACAAGGTCGAGGCGCGGGCCGACGCCGTCGCGCTGATCAACACCACCACCGGTGATCTGCTGCGCGAGGTCCGGCTGCTGCGGTTTCCCGCGCCGTTCGCGCCGGTCCGGGTGTTGGGTGCGCGCGCCCTCGTCAACATCTTCGGTTCGTTCGACGTGCCGCCGGCGGTGCGGCGCGCGACCCGGGAAATGATCTCGATGCTGGCGGTCGGCGCGGACGCCGAGCCCGAGGTCGGCGCGCTGATCTACGAGTTGTTCAACGCCACATCGCCGCTGGGTCGCGGCGGCTGCGGCAAGGCGCTGGTCGATGCACTGCAGCGTCGGCACATCAACCTCACCGGCCTGACGGTCCCGACGCTGGTCATCGGCAGCGAACGCGACCGGTTGACGCCGCTGGTCCAATCGCGGCGGATCGCGGAGGCCGCACCCAACCTGATTGACCTCGTCGTGCTGCCCGGTGGCCACTGCTCGATGCTGGAACGCCCCGCCGAGGTCAACCGGGAGCTGCGCGCGCTCGCCGAATCGATCGCCGGCAGCCGGCGTATCAGCTCATAGCCGCTCGACGACCTCGGCGGCTGCGCGTTGCCCGGAGCGGACCGCCCCATCGAGGAAGCCGGTCCATTCGTCGGCGGTCTCGGTGCCGGCCCAGTGAATCGGTCCGACCGGGCGCCGTAACCACGGGCCGTAACCCGTCCACGAGCCCGGTGGCACCGCGGCAGTCGGGCCGCCGGGTGCGAATTCTTCTGCACCCCAACGATGATCGACATAGTCGAGCGGCTTGAGCGCTTCATCGCCGAACAGCGATGCGAAGCATTCCAGCGCGCGCTGCCGACGCTGATCGGCGGGCAGATCGTCGAAGGTGCGGGCGTCGACGAACCCCAGCAGAATGCCCGGTCCGTCGGGCTGCGGGCTGACGTCGAAGGTGATGAACACTGGGCCCTCGTCGGACAGCGCTTGACCGGAGGCCCCGTTGCCACGCCAGAATGGGGTGGCATAGGCGGCATACGCCTTGGACAGGCGGCCCTGCGGCCAACACTCGGCGAGTCGGTCGTATTCGGCAGGCAGCGGGGGAATGAACTCGATGGCCCTCCGATGGGCCGGCGGGATCGCGACAATGACGAATCGGGCGTCGGCGCGGCCCTTCTCGCAGGCGACGCTCACCCTGCCGTCGTGGTGATCGATGCGTCGCACTGCGGCCTCCAGTACCACCCGGTCGCCGAGCTCGACTGCCGACTTGTCGGCGATCTGTTGTGTGCCGGCCAGGAAACGGTCCTGCTGGGCACCGTTTTCCACGTCGAGCAGCCGGTCCAGACCACCGGCCGCCCGCACGTAACGCGCGGCGTGCAGCATCGACACGTCGTCGGGTTCGGATCCCCAGGTCACCCGGGCCATGATGGCTAGCAGATCGCATGCGGTGGCGCTGGCGCGCACCGACCGCAACCAGTCGCCCAGCGACTGCCCGTCGAGCCGCGCCGCGCGCCGGGCGGTCCACGGCTCGGTCAGCGGAACGGTCCGGGCGATCCGCTCGAATTGCCAACGCACCCGGCCGATGTCGATCAGGCCCCCCAGCGAGAGCCGCGGGATCGTGCTGCTGTACGAGCGGACCGCGCCGCGCCATCGGATCAGGTTGGCGCCGTCGTGGTAGGTCGGGACCGTGGGAATGCCGAGCTCGTCGGCCAGCGCCCGCACCGCGTCTTGCGTCGGGCCGATGAAGGTGCCGCCCAGATCAACCGGGATGCCGGCGACATGACCGGTATGCGAGCGTCCGCCCACCCGGTCGCGGCCTTCGAGCACCAGCACATCGTGTCCGAGTCGCATCAGTTCGCGGGCCGCGGCGAGGCCGGCGAACCCGGCCCCTACCACGACGACATCGGCGGTCCAGGTCGCGTCGGGCATGCCCCTTAGTCAACCGCATGGGCGCTGCGTAGGGTGACCTCTCGTTGAAAGTCTTCACCGCTTTATATGGGCTGACCGACGCGGCGGACCGCGCGCGGGAGCTGCGTGACGCCGGTGCCAGCGGCGTCGCCAGCTTCGAAGGAGCGCACGATGTGTTCGCGCCGCTGACGTTGGCGGCCACGGTGGGCGGCCTGGACCTGATGACGAATGTCGCTATCGCGTTTCCCCGCAACCCAATTCACCTGGCGCACCAGGCTAACGACCATCAGCTGTTGAGCTCCGGCGGTTCATTCTCGGCCTGGGCACCCAGATTCGCACTCAAATCGAGAAGCGCTTCGGCGCCCAGTTCGACAGGCCGGTAGCCCGGATGACCGAGCTGATCGCAGCGTTGCGCGCGATCTTCGCAGCGTGGAACTCCGGCGAGCGCCTAGATTTTCGCGGCGACTACTACCGGCACACGCTGATGACGCCCACCTTCAACCCGGGACCGAATCCATACGGTCCGCCGCCGATCTACGTCGGAGCGCTCGGCCCGCGGCTGAGCCGTGCCGTCGCCGAGCACGCCGACGGATTGCTGGTGATGCCGTTCGGCTCGAAACGGTTCCTCCACGAGCACACCATGCCGTCGGTGCGCGAAGGTCTGCGCGCCGGCGACCGCCAAACCGGCGACTTCGCGATCCTGCCGGAG
>DASZKQ010000097.1:0-9154 GCA_035552835.1 Mycobacterium sp.
GGCCCACATTTCTACGAACCGACCATCCTTTCCGGTGTGCGTGAAGGCATGACCGCGTTCGCCGATGAGACCTTCGGGCCCGTGGTCTCGCTTTACCGCGTCGACAGCGAAGAAGAGGCGATCGCGAAGGCCAACGACAGCGACTACGGTCTCAATTTCAGTGTCTGGACGTCTAATCCGAAGCATGGTCGGCAAGTCGCGGCCCGCCTGCAGGCCGGCACCGTCAACGTCAACGAGGCCTACGCGGCTGCCTGGGGATCTGTCGACGCACCGATGGGCGGCATGAAGGCCTCAGGCCTCGGGCGCCGCCATGGCGAACACGGAATCCTCAAATACACGGAGTCGCAGACGATTGCGACCGAGCGGCTGCTGCCCGTCGGCGCGCCGACGTGGCTCAACCCCGGCCGCTACGCGCGGATCATGACCACCGGGCTCCGCGCCCTCAAGCGAATGCCCGGCGTCAAGTAGGAGAACATGTGATGTCCAATCAATTCGACTATGACGTTGTGGTGATCGGGTCGGGATTCGGCGGATCGGTGGCGGCGTTGCGGCTGACCGAGAAGGGCTATGCGGTCGGCGTTCTGGAGGCCGGGCGGCGATTCGAAGACGATGAACTGCCCAAGACCAACTGGCAGATCCGCAAGTTCTTCTGGGCGCCGAAGCTGGGGTGCACCGGAATTCAGCGCATTCATGCGCTGCCTGACGTGCTCATCCTTGCCGGCGCGGGCGTCGGCGGTGGCTCGCTGGTGTACGCCAACACCTTGTACGAGCCGAAATCGGATGCGTTCTACAAGGATCCGCAGTGGGCACATATCAGCGACTGGAAGACGGAGCTGGCGCCGTTCTACGACCAAGCCAAACGCATGCTCGGGGTGGTGCGAAACCCGACGATGACCCACTCTGACCGCGTAATGCTCACTGTCGCCGAGCAGATGGGAGTAAAGGACACGTTCGGCATGACCCCGGTCGGAGTGTTCTTCGGGCCGGATAACACCAAGGCGCCCGGTGTCGAAGTAGACGACCCGTTTTTCGGTGGCATGGGTCCCCGCCGGCGGGGTTGCCTCGAAGTCGGCGAGTGCATGACCGGTTGCCGGCACAATGCCAAGAACACACTGGTGAAGAACTACTTGTATTTGGCCGAGCGGGCCGGCGCGCAGATTCACGAGTTGACGACGGTCACGGCGGTGCGACCGATCGAGGGCGGTTACGCGGTGGACACGGTTACGACCGGCTCGTGGCGCCCGAAGAAGACCGCGCGGACGATTACGGCCGAACAGGTTGTGTTCGCCGCGGGGACCTGGGGAACCCAGCAGCTGCTGCACCGCATGAAGGCAGACAGAATCTTGCCGCAGCTTTCTCCCCGTTTGGGTGAGCTCACCCGCACCAACTCGGAGGCACTGTGTACGGCCAGCGTCAAACTGCGCCACCGCAAGGGCGCTGATTTCCACACCGGGATCGCGATCACGTCATCGATTCATCCCGACGACAAGACCCACATCGAACCGGTCCGTTATGGCAAGGGCTCCACCTCGATGGCAATGCTGACCACCGTGATGACCGACGGCGGCGGAAAGGTGCCGCGATGGCTGAAGTGGCTGGGAGAACTGGTGCGTCACCCCGCCCAGGCCGCGTCGCTGTACGTCGGACTGCGCGACTGGTCACAGCGCACCGTCATCGCGCTGGTGATGCAAACCGAAGACAACTCACTGACGCTGTTTCCTAAGCGGACCCGTTTCGGCCGTATCAAGCTGTCCTCGCGGCAAGGGCACGGTGTGCCCAACCCGACCTGGATACCGGCGGCCAACGAGGCGGTGCGCCGCCTGGCCCGCGAGATCGACGGCACGCCCTGGAGCAGCGTTGGTGAGATCCTCGACATCCCGATGACCGCACACTTCTTGGGCGGCTGCGTGATCAGTGACTCGCCACAACGCGGAGTCATCGACCCGTATCACCGGGTGTTCGGTCATCCCGGCTTGCACATCTTCGACGGTTCGGCGATCTCTGCCAACATCGGGGTGAACCCGTCGCTGACCATCACCGCACAGGCTGAGCGCGCGTGCGCCTTCTGGCCGAACAAGGGAGATGCCGACCCTCGTCCAGCGCTTGGCGCTGGCTATCAACGAATCGACGCGGTCGAGCCTCTAAAACCGGTAGTTCCGGCGCACGCACTGGCCGCATTACGGCTGAAGTAGCAGGCGTCTTGTTGAACTCAACGAACAGGAGAGGTGTGGACAATGTTTTTCAAGAATGCAGACGAGGTCGACGAATACATGTGCGGAATCTTCCGTGACGCGGGCGATCACCCCGAGATCGGCCCGAAGGTTCGGGCTGCAAACCTCGTCATGCAGCTCATCCTGACCGACCCCGACTGCGAGCTGACGGTCGCCTTCCGCGAGGACTATCAGGTCATCTTCGGCCCGACCGATCTCAAGCCCGACGTCACCTTGCTGATGCGCGGCGACATCGCCGACCAGTTTTGGCGGGGCGACTACAACCTAGCCAGAGGGATTATCAATCGTGAGGTCATTGCCAAAATCAAGGCCGCGGGACGGGTGAAGAAGCTCATCAACGAGCTGGTCCCGCTGGCCGAGCCGTTGCGCCCGCTGTACCGGGAGAAGGTCGCCAAGAAGGACGCCGAGGTCGCCGCAGAATGACCGTCACGATGAAAACCGCGGTGCTCGCACCGCTCCCGGTCGAGCCGCTTAAACCCGTGGTGCCTGACCATGCGCCAGCCGCGTTGCGGTTGAGTTAATCCGCGAGATGCGGTGGTGACGATTGTGGCCCAACCGAATATCAGTGCGGGCCTACCTAATAGCACTAGCGTAGCCAAGGGGCCGGCGCAAGCTCGCTCCGATCCGGCAGCCGGCCTAGGTCGGCAAAGGACGGCGTCCGGATTGGGCGATCCGGAACGTGGCACCGAGACCCAGCGGCGTCGGAAGCGAATCATGGACGTCGCGCTGGTGATCGCATCAACTGGCGGATACGAGGCGGTTCAGATGCGCGCGGTGGCGCAAAGGTCAGGTGTGGCCGTTGGCACGCTGTACCGCTACTTCCCCTCTAAAGTGCATCTGCTGGTATCGGCGCTGGGCCGCGAATTCGAACACATCGTGGCCGAAGACGAGCCACGCACCATCGCCGCCGGCGGTGCATCTCAGCGACTGCACCACATAATCGACCGCCTCAACCGGGGGATGCAGCGCAATCCGTTGTTGGCCGAGGCAATGGCACGTGCATTCGTGTTCGCCGACGCTTCGGCGGCCGCGGAGGTCGACCGGGTTAGCAAGCTCATTGATAGCATGTTTGCTCGGGCGATAAGCAACGGTGAACCCACCGACGACCACTATCACATGGCTCGAGTGATCTCCGACGTCTGGCTGTCGAATCTGTTGGCGTGGCTGACCCGGCGGGCCACGGCGGCAGATGTCAGCAAGCGGCTAGACCTCGCCGTGCAACTTCTGGTCGGCGACAGCACGACATCCGATCGCGGCTCTCGGCTGCGAGGACTCTGATGACGTTCGGTGCACTTGGAGCGGCCACCAAACCCGATGCGGACAATCTTGGAAACGGCTACCTAGACATCGGATCGCGTTGAGCCGAAAGTTAACTGCACGACACGCGGTCCTCAACGAACCGGGGGCCTGAATGGGCTTGTGCGCAATCCGGGCGTGATCGCGCCGCAAGGTACCCGGAATCGGTGCAACCGACGTGACAGTTGCGACACCATCCAGACGCCGACGGCTGTCCACGTCGGAATGTGACTACTGCGAGCATCGGGAGGTGAACACACGTGAGCGATGCGCGCGAGAAGGTACGTCACGGATTGCTACTGGACGCGTTGGGAGATCCGGTTGATCTCAACAGCATTGACTGGCATGTCAGACAGCAGAACCCGTCGGCTACACCGTCAGAAGTGCAGAACGAAACCTTGGAGGTCATTCGTTACCTGGTGAGCGAGGGGCTGTTCAGGCTCGGCGGCGAGGTTGTCCTTGGTGAACATCCGGGAGGTGTGGCCAGCGAAGGTGAACGCTTCGTTGGCTGGAACCAGTCGCTCGACCATTCGCTGCGCAAGATCTCTCTTACCTATGTCAAACATTACGACGATCCCGAGAAATGGATGTACTCGGTGTTCATGCAACTGACGAACAAGGGTGAACAGCTGGCCCGATCGCTCGAACAGAAAGACGTCGATTCGTACCGGCGATTCGAGTAGACGCGCAAGCCTTTCACCCCTCAATATGCCTGCTATTCCATTGTTTTCACCTCTTCGACAACCGCGGTCCTGTATATGTAGTACTCGTGGATGCCAGTGACGAATCCGGACAAGATAATACGTCCGATTCCCCCGCGGAGGCGGAGTTTGTTGTAGGCCAACGGGTCCGGGTCTATCCGGGCAATAGTAATGAGCAATCTGGCGTGATAGTCGAGGATTTCGGGTAAGTCGCCGGAAACAGCGTGGAGGTTGGCGACATTCACATCGCCGATGCGAGTCGACGCTGGGCGATCATCTTGGATGACGGCAGCCTGATATTCATTGACACCTGCGATATCAGTCAATAACTCGCCCACAGGCGCGACGCCGACGATGAGTATGTGTCGATTCACCGGCGCCTAGCTGACTAACCGTTCCTCACCGCGGCCCAAGGTCCATCACCTGGTGCAACTCGTCGGCGCAGATATCGATGACGGCGGCGATGACTGCTTGTTGTGCAGTGGCGTGGGCCGCTAGCCGCGGCGCTGCAGCATGGCGGCGCACGGAAGCTACATAGCCAGCGGCGGCATGGTCGCCGGCGGCGAGAGCAGCCCCCGCGGTCGCGAGGTCGCTGATCGCGGCGCGTAGCGGTGGGGACAGCTGCTCACCGGTGTTGGCTGCGGTCGTGACGGTGTGCGCCAGGTGCAGGACCGAGCTGGTGAGCAGCGTCAATCGGGCGGCTTGCCGATCCGCCATCCCGACAGCGTCCCGTAACTTCCACCGGCGCGGGGCGACTCGCACTAACTGGCCAGCCATGCTGCGGGCTTCGCTCAGGCGCGCCAAACGGCGATGGAGCTGCTCGGCGCCCGTCAGCATCCAGTCGGGGGCCGATGGCAGCGAACCGCCGGCGAGGTCATCAACCTGGACGAGAACCTGCCGCAGCGCGGCCACCACGTCGGTGCCGGCATCGCGCAGCACGGTCAGCGGGTTCTTGGGAAACAGCAGCAGGCTGAACACCACGGCCAGGCCACCACCGATCAGCGCGTCATAGAGGCGCTCCACGCCGAGGCCGCCGCGCGGGAAAACCAAGACCAAAATCGCCGACGTGGTGGTCTGATTGACGAACATCGGTCGTTGCGGCAAGAAACCCTGTCCAATCACCAACACCAGATACAGCGAGAGCAGCACGACAGCGGTGATGGCGATCGACCCGGTGCCCAGCCATGCCTGCACCCCGGTGCCCAGCCCGATCCCCAACGACACGCCGACCACCATTTCGACCGCGAGTAGCGCGCGCACCGCGTTCGTCACCCAGAGACAGACCGCCGCGGCGATCGGGGCGAAGAACGGTTGGACGTGGCCGAGCACATCGCGGGTGAGATACCAGGCGAGGCCTGCGGCGACCGCGGTCTGCGCGATCGGCCACGATGCGCGACCTAACCGCTTTGCGGTGGTCGACCCGATTCCTGCTGCCGGATCAGAGGAGGGCGGCGTCAAGGTGTTCGCAAACCGTATGCGGAGCCAGTGAATGCAATGGTGTCTGGTTCGGGCTGTCGCTGCTGCCCGCAGCCGAGCGCGGTAGCGCAGTCGTCACTCGCAGGTGCGTAATTCGTGCAGAATACCAACAGGGTTCGATGGTTACTTCTCGGTCAACGGCGGTAGGTGCTTCCCAGCCGCTTGGCGAAGAACTCGTCGAGTGCCAGATGTTTCGCACTTGTCACGAATGCGTGGGCGACCGTCGAGGCGTGCCCGGTGGAGTCGACGGCGACGGCTATGGGCGTCTTGACGATTGGATCGACGAGTTCGACCGCGGAGAGGTCGGCACTCATGAGTGTCGTCCATAACCAGGTATGCGGGACGATGCAGGCCCTGTCGCCACTGGCGGCTTGTGCCAGCAAAGTACTGACCGAGTCGGTTTCGACTTGAGGGCTCACAGTGATCCCAAGCTCGCCCAAGGTGGCGTCGATGATCTGACGAACCCGCATGTCCGGTGTGAGTAGCGCCAGCGGTAGCCGGGCCGCAGCCGGCCAGCCTAGCGCCGAGGTGCCCGCGGGCAGCATTTCGGTGGGCGAGACGAGCACGTAACTTTCCTCGTAAAGTGGCACTAAATCCAAGCCCCGGCTGTCCTCCGGCACGACAGGCACGATCGCGGCGTCGAGTTCGGATTCGCGTAGCCGCCGGTACAACTCGGAGGTGGGCAATTGTGACCGGACTTGAACCCGAGCCATCGGATGTTGTGAACAAAACGCCGAGAGCACCAACGACGAGGTGGTCGAAGCGGTCGGTATGGTGCCGAGCCGAAGTGTCCCGGTGATCCCGGACCGTATGGAGCGCATCTCGGCCTTTAAAGCGGCGTGCTCTGCGACTATCCGCTTGGCCCACGTCAGTAACCGCTCTCCCTCGGGGGTGAGGCCGACAAAGCTATGTCCGCGATCGATGAGCGTGACATCGAGTTCGCGTTCGAGTTTGGCGATTGCGGCGGAAAGCGTGGGTTGCGACACGTGGCACTTCTTGGCCGCTCGACCGAAGTGCCGCTCGTGGGCGACCGCGACAAAATACTCCAGCTGCCGGAAGAGCACCGGCGCCTCCTTGCCCATCGTGACCCCCGCATGCCTGCTGCTGTAGCAACCAGGCCGCTGTCGCGGATAAGTCTTGCACGCCGAACCGAGTTCGGACGCATTCCTAAAAACCAGTTCGGGGTCCCGCGTAAACCGGCGATCGGAAACGGCTCTGCCGGAGGCACTATGGCACAGATAACGCGGCCGGCCACTCGACGCACCCGATTGATAGACGATGGCGATCGTTTCAATAGAAACTGCGCATCGTGCTCATCGGAACGAGTCCTTGGGTGCGCGGCCCGCCACAAAGCCGTGTAACAAAAGACTGTGCCGACCACTTGGATCTGGCAGAGCCAGAATAGTCATTCGGATTTCACGATGTCGAATGACTAAGGCCACGGTCGGTGCAACCCTTACCCGAGCTCATCGCGGGTTTATTCCGGGCCAGGAACCGATGCGGTGGCGGGTTACGACGATCGGCAAGGACCTGGCGTTTGGGTGGTTATCCTCGCCGGGGCGCCGATGTAGGGGGGTGGTCGACGGCGATGCGCTCAATCCGCGATCGGCGCCACCTATCGGTTGGTTGAAGTTACGTCTTGGACAGTATCGGCGTGCTCCAACAAGACTGAAATCACTTCAGGAACGCCGGATTTAGCGGTCATTGCACCGCTCTCATCGAGGAAGTGATCATGGCCGATCTCCGCGCCGCAAGCAATGGGCTTGATAAACGCCAGGGCTGTAACCAGACTTTCGAGAAGCCGCGCCCGGTATACGGTGCCCAGGAAGAAAAGGTACCGAGCGCCGACGCAGCTTGGGACCTGCTTGTCGGCACCTTGCGCAGCGAGCAAGCGGAACTGGCCCGACGTGTCCGCGAAGCCATACAGGCCGAGCTTTTGGCGTATCGCTTGATCCCGCGAGACGCGCACGACACCGAGGTGGGTCTCGAGCTCGGGCAGGTCTTGCACTGTGCCCGCGGCGGACGAGCGGCGTTGACAGATCGAGAACGCGCTGAGCTCGCCGCAGTGGGTGAGCAGCGGGCGCGCCAGGGGGTGCCGATCGACGACATGCTTCGTGCGTGGCGGATCGGCATCGAAGTCGTCGTTGGTTATGCGCGTGAGGTTGGGCAGCGTCAAGGTGTCGAGGACGCCCGGGTGCTGGAATTCGTCCAGTCGGCACTGGCGTGGTCTGACTTAGCAATGGTGACGACCACGCGTGCTCACCGGCGAGCCGGACTTGCTGCGGCGCGCGCGGCCGAGGAGGGTCACGCGAACTTCGTTCGGGAGACGTTGTTAGGGACCATTCCAAGCGCAGAGCTGAGAATTCAGGCCGAGATGTATGGGCTCGACCCGGCCGGTGAGTATGTTGCAGTGCGGGCTCGACTTGGTCAGGCCATCACGCAATGTCAGTTGGAACAGGAATTGGGCCTTCACGATTCCGCAAAAGAGCGGTGCGGCCTGTGCGCCGCCGTTGATGGCGACGTTGCCGGCTTCTTGAGTGAGGCACCACCGAGCCGCATCGAGGGCATCGTTGGATTTGGCCCGCCGAGGCCGCTGGAACGTCTTGCCGAGTCGTACCGTTCGGCGGCGCGCGCTTTGGTGACTGCGGAGGCCTGTGGGCTTCAGGGCGCCTACGACATCGCGTCGCTGGGTCTCCGACCGGCCGTCGCGCTGGATACCGAGGTGGGCGAGCTGCTTCGCCGACGCTACCTGGAACCGCTCGCCGCCGCGAGTTCGGCACGCGAACTCATCGCGACGCTTCGGGCCTACTTAGCCTGTGGAATGCATGTAGAGCGAACGGCGACACGGTTGTTCGTCCACCAAAATACGGTTCGCTATCGGATCGCGCGGTTCGAAGAACTGACCGGGGCAAGCCTGGGCGACACCGAGGCTCTTCTCGAAGTGTGGTGGGCGCTAGAGCTTTCGGCGATGAACTTGTAGCGCCAACCAAGCTGGGCGCGAGCTTCGAGTCGTCCGCCGATGAGACACCACGCTGACAACGAGGTCCTTGAAGCCGTCACCCTTGGTGAGAACGTCATAGGCGAACCTGATGCCCTCACGCAAGGCAATGATGTCAAGCTCATTGGCGAGGAAGTTCAGGTTGATGTTGGCCTGGCCGCCGACCTGATAGGGGTCGTAGTGGAGGTGGCGGGCTGGTGGGTTGCTCGGAAGGCGGGTGCGCGCTGCGCTAGGCTGCTGGCATGGTCAGCACGACACCATCGCGGCTGGAGTCGGGAGGGAGCCCGTTTCGGTTCGACTGGGCGGAATTGGCCGGGGCGGTAGGCGATCTCGGGGTGCTGGTGCCGATCGCGGTGGCACTGATCGTGAAGAACGGCTTGACACCGACGGCGGTGCTGTTGCCGGCCGGGCTGCTGTACGTAGTGGCCGGCCTGGTGTATCGACTTCCGGTG
>DASZKQ010000098.1:0-2591 GCA_035552835.1 Mycobacterium sp.
CGCGTGGGTTCGCGAGGATGCGTGCCCTGCTGCGCGACACATGGCGCAATGACTTGCCGACGCAGCTGCAAGCCGAGACGGAGGCGTTGCGCGCCACTGGCGACACCGCCGACGCCGCTCGCGCCATCAACGATTTCGCAGCCAAGCGCCGACCCGAATTCACCGGAAGGTAGACGTGGGACTGATTCAGGACTCCGTGGAGCACAACGCCATTCGAGAGACTGTGGCCGGCATTGCTTCTCGCTATGGGGCACAGTACTTCCTGGAACGCGGCCGATCCGGCGGCGGCATTGATGAGCTGTGGAAAGACCTTGGCGCCTCGGGCCTGCTGGGGTTGCACTTGCCCGAGGAATACGGCGGCGGCGGAGGAGGCATGACCGAGGCCGTCGTCGTGGTCGAGGAACTCGCCGCCCACGGCATGCCACTGCTGGTCTGGGTCATCTCACCGGCGATCTGCGGCAACATCCTGGCACACCACGGCTCCGAGGATATGAAGCAGCGTTGGCTGCCGGTGATCGCCGACGGGACCAAGATCATGGCGTTCGGTCTGACCGAGCCCGACGCCGGATCCAACAGCCACAACGTCAAGACCACCGCGCTACGCACCGAAACCGGTTGGGCTATATCGGGTTCCAAGTACTACATTTCGGCGGTTGATCAAGCCGACGCGATACTCGTCGTCACCCGCGACGCCGACCACTCGACGCCGGAGAAAAGCGCGCTGTCGCTGTTCGTGGTGCCCACCGACAGTCCCGGGCTGTCGTTCCAGCAGATCGACACCTCGATCGTGTCGCCGGATAAGCAATTCACGGTGTACTTCGACAGCGTTCAGGTCGGGCATGATGCCCTGATCGGAACCGCCGGCAACGGACTTCGGCAGGTGTTCGACGGACTGAACCCCGAACGGATCTTGGTCGGCGCCCTGTGCGGTGGCATCGGCCGCTATGCGATTGACAAAGCGGCCGCGTACGCCAAAGAGCGTCAAGTCTGGTCCACACCGATCGGCGCCCACCAGGGCATCGCCCATCCGCTTGCCGAAGCGCACATCGCCGTGGAGCTAAGCCGGATGGCCACCGTCCGCAGCGCCGAACTCTTCGACGCGGGCGAAAACGCCGGCGAGGCTGCCAACATCGCGAAATTCTCCGCCTCGGAAGCCGCGCTCAAGGCGCTCGACCAAGCGATCCAGACCCACGGCGGTAACGGCCTTTCCCACGAGTACGGGCTGTCCGAGTTGTGGTTCGTCACACGCCTGATGCGCACCGCGCCGGTCAGCCGGGAGATGGTGCTGAATTACATCGCCCAGTCGTCACTGGGTCTCCCCCGCTCCTACTAGATTCTGAAGAGGAAATCTTCGTGAGCACAGCGCAATTCGACGTCATCGTCATCGGAGCCGGCGCCGGTGGCCTGTTCACCGCGGCCCGCCTCGCGCATCAGGGCTACCGGACTCTCGTGGTGGAACGTCTCGACAAGGTCGGCGGCCGTGCCTCCACCGATGACATCGACGGCTTCAAGGTCAACAACGGCGCCATCGTCATCGAGGTAGGCGGCATCACCCAGCAGACCTGCGAGGAGGTCGGTGCACCGTTCGACATCCGCGAACCCAAACCGCCGCTGCTGTATCGCATCGGCGGCAAGGATGTCGACGTCACCGGCGGCGGCTGGGGCTTACTGCTCAATAAACTCACCCGTCAGGGCGCCAAGCTGGTGAGGGGTATCGGGGCGGCACGAAACGACTCGGGCTTACCCGAAGACGAGATCTCCACAGCGGAATGGGTCTCGCGTTACACGAAAAACGAAGGTGTGCATGGCATCTTCCGCAACATGTGCGCCTCGATTTTCGCTGTGGGTTCCGAAGATCTGCCGGCGCGGGTGTTTCTCACCTACTTCACCCGCAAAAGCGCGTTCAAACGGTTCGGCTTTCACCCGGAGGGCACCATCGGGTTATGGCGAGGCCTGGCGAGCGCCGTTGAGTCGCACGGCGGTCAGGTGTGGTTGTCCACGCCGGTCGTCAAGATTGTCTCCGGCGGCGCCACGGTGAGCGGCGTGCAGGTGATCCACGACGGCGTGAACATCACCGTGAACGCGCCGATCGTGGTAAGCGACATCGGCCCGGCGGCCACGGTCAGGCTGCTCGGCGAAGACAACGTCCCGACCGATTACCAGGATCTGGTGAAGAAAGGCGACCGGCCCACCGCCATGATCTCGGTAAACTTCGCCAGCCAGCAGCGGCTGGTCAACGCGCCGGGGATGCTGAGCTTCGCCAAATCCCGGCGTCTGGCCTACATCGCCAACTTCACCGACACGTGTCCCGAGATGGCGCCGCCCGGGTGGAACCTCTACGTGGGCACCGCGGTACCCAAGCCGTCGATCGGCGATTTCGACGACGACGCCGAGACCGAACTACTGCTGGAGGATTTACGCGACACCATCGACCGTTTCGACGAGCGCGCCAGCATCCTGAACATCGCTGTCACCCGCGATGATTGGCCGCCGCAGCGGGCGGTCGCCGGATTTGATCTACCTAGTGATACGCCGTTCGAGGGGTTGTGGAATGTCGGCGACGCGGTCAAGGAATACGCCAACGGCGGCAC
>DASZKQ010000099.1:0-15597 GCA_035552835.1 Mycobacterium sp.
ACTTTCTGTGTCGATGCCGCGAAGTGGTCCCAGGTCAGCGAGGTGACGCGAGGCATACAACCGCGCCACCAGGGCCTTGCGGTCGGCCTGGCAGGTGGCCCGCTCCCACGCCGCCTGTTCGGTCAGCAAAGCCCCGGCATACACATCGCCGATGAACCGGGTGAGCGGGAACAGCCGAGCCTCAGCAACCGCACCGTCCAGCTTGCCCCAAGCCGTGATCGCCGCTTCGAGATCGTCGACGCGGCGGCGTACCAGGCGTGTCGTCTCGTCGTCGTCGGACACCGAAACCGCATCGTGCATGCGCTCCAGCAAAGGCTGATGAGCGTGCGAGCGCTCGATACCCCGCTGGACGTCGAGACACAGAATATTGTCAGGACCTTCCCAGATAGGGTTGACCTGCGCGTCGCGAAGCAACCGGGCTACCGGCCAGGTTTCGATATAGCCGTTGCCGCCGTGGAGCTCAATCGCGTCCGACGCCATGGTGATGCCCAGCCGGCAGACTTTGAGCTTCGTCACAGGCACGGCGATGCGCTGGCGCACCGCGCGGGGCTGACGATGATTGGCGAACCCGGTGCCGTCGAAAACCAGCGCTTGGGCGGCTTCGACGTCGACGATCATCTCGGCAAGCTTGCGGCGGATCAGCGGCTTGTCGAGCAACGTGCCGCCGAACGCTTGCCGGTGCCGCGCGTAACACAGCGACTCGACCAGGGCGCGGCGCGAGTTGCCAAGGGCGAAGAGTGCGATACCGAGGCGGGCCCCGTTGGTCAGTTCCATCATCCGGCCCAGCCCCTTGCCGTCGTGCAGGCTGGCATCAACATCCTGGCCGCTCGGCTCGCCAGACAGCAGGAAGGCCTCCGCGTCGACGAACTCCACCTCGCCAGAGGCCACCGATCGGGTGCCGAGCTTGTCCTTGAGGCGGCGGATCCGGATGCCGTTGCGCGTGCCGTCCCGGCGGGTCCGTAGCACCAGGAAGGTTGCCACGCCGCGCCCGGAATCCGGCGCGCCCTCAGGCTTGGCCAGCACGACGAACACCTGCCCGTCGCAGTTGGACGCGAACCACTTGAAACCATTAAGTAGCCACGCGCAGCCGTCTTCGTTTTCGCCGCTGTCGCGTCGAGCCGTTGTCTCCAGGGCGCCGAGATCGGAACCGCCGGCGCGCTCGGTCAATAGCTGAGCGGTCTCGCCCTCCCACTCGCCGGTCTCGAACTTAGCTAGGACGTGCTCGCGAACGTCGGCCGGCGCATAGGCCGCGACCAGTGCCTTGACCATCCCGCTGCCGGTTCCGAGTGCGCACCCCAGCCCGATGTCGGCCTGGTCGAGCAGATAGTTGGCGGCGTATAGCGGCAGCGACGGGTTGACGCGGGCGCGTCGCGCATCGTCTTTTAGTGCCTTCTGCGCATCCAGCACAGCCCTTTTGGACTCGGTGAACGACGTCGGCTGGATGACCTGGCTGATGTCGTGGCCCCAGCGGTCGTAGCGCTCCAGCCGTGGTGGATTCCGGTCGGTTTCCTCGGCCCACCGCGCAACCGGGCCGCCCATCAGCGCACCGATACGGCTCAGATGGGGTTCGGCGATGGCCAGCTCGTCGGGCTGTAAGTAATAGGCCATCGTGAACTGCAGGCTCGGGTCGGTTTCATACCAGTTGAGGCCGACGGCTCCCCGGTAGTTCTCCGTGCGGTATCGCTGCGACTTCTCCGGGGTGGCGAAGGGCAGCCGGTCCACCGCTTCAACGTCATAGTCAGTCATCAGCGCCGCTCCTCCCCATCGCTTCGTCCCCCTCGCCGCTGCGCGGCTGGGGGTGCCCCCACTGCACAGTCGCCGGCGCGCATCCTGCGACGGTACTCAGCCGCGTCGCTGCCGCAGCAATCCGCTCGTCGGTTGCGGTCAACGCGACCCGGACATGCCGGGCGCCCCGTGGGCCGTAGAACTCGCCGGGCGCCACCAGGATGCCGCGCTGCGCCAACCAGGTGGCGGTGTCGCGGCATGCCTCACCGCGGGTGACCCATAGATAAAGCCCGGCCTCGGAGTGGTCGACGGCGAAACCGGCCGAGCGGAACGCCGGAAGCAACACGTCGCGGCGTCGGCGGTAGCGATCGCGCTGCTGGCGCTCGTGGGGGTCGTCGTCCAGGGCGGCGACCATGGCCGCCTGCACCGGTGTCGGCACCATCATCCCGGCGTGTTTGCGCACCGCCAGCAGCTCGGCGACCACGGCTTGGTCCCCGGCGACGAAGCCGGCCCGGTAGCCGGCCAGCGAAGAGCTCTTGGACAGCGAATGCACCGCCAGCAGACCGGTGTGGTCGCCGTCGCACACCGCGGGATGCAGGACCGACAGCGGTTCGGCGTCCCAGCCCAGGCCCAGGTAGCACTCATCGGAGGCCACCACCGCGCAGCGCTCCCGGGCCCACCCGACGACCTTGCGCAAATGGTCGACACCGAGCACCTGCCCGGTCGGATTGCTTGGCGAGTTCACATAGACCAACGCCGGCGCCTCCGGACCGAGCTGGGTCAGCGAATCGGCGTAGAGCACCCGAGTTCCAGCCAGCCGCGCGCCCACGTCGTAGGTGGGATAGGCCAACTCGGGCACCACGACCAGGTCATCGGCGCCCAAGGCCAGCAGTGTCGGCAGCCACGCGATGAGTTCCTTGGTGCCGATCACCGGCAGCACCGCCGCCTCGGCGGTGACGCCGTAACGACGCTCTAGCGCGGCGACAGCCGACTGGCGAAGTTCCGGGGTGCCCGCAGTGGTGGGATAGCCGGGTGCGGCGCTGGCTGCGGCTAGCGCATCGCGGATCACCGGCGCAACCGGATCGACAGGCGTGCCAACCGATAGGTCGACGATGCCGTCCGGGTGCGCCTTGGCCAGCGCTGTCGCGTCAGCCAGGGTGTCCCAGGGGAACACCGGCAACAGAGCTGACACGGCCGACCGGCGTCGGCGGTTCACCAGGCTGCTCAGTCGCCCTCACCTTGGGGCGGCAGATCTTTGACGACCTGCGGGTCGTGCTCGGTCATCCCGACCTTGGCCGCGCCACCGGGCGATCCGAGTTCAGCGAAGAAGTCCGCGTTGATCTGCGTGTACTGATTCCACTGATCGGGCACATCGTCTTCGTAGTAGATCGCCTCGACCGGGCAGACCGGCTCGCAGGCGCCGCAGTCCACGCATTCGTCGGGGTGTATGTACAGCATCCGAGCGCCCTCGTAGATGCAGTCGACCGGGCATTCCTCGATACACGCCTTGTCCTTGATGTCGACGCAGGGTTCGGCGATCGTGTACGTCACGAAGGTCTCCTCCATGTGCTGCTCAATGTGGCTGTTCTCTCCACCGGGTTTCGCTTCCAGGCGATGCAGATCCGTTGATTACTGATACTAGACGTTGCATATACAAATCAAGCACCGGCCAGCTATGCGCGCTGGTGCAGTGCAACTAGTTGCATAGCATTGGCCGCTGTCCTTATGCTGCGCGCGTGGCGCTACCCCACGCGATCTTGGTGTCATTGTGCGAGCAGTCCGGCTCCGGCTACGAACTGGCACACCGGTTCGACCGTTCCATCGGCTACTTCTGGAGGGCCACCCATCAGCAGATCTACCGGACGCTGCGGGCGATGGAAGACGACGGTTGGGTCTCAGCGACACTCGTCGTCCAGCGCGGCCGGCCGGACAAGAAGGTCTACACCGTCTCCGACGCCGGCCGCGCCGAACTCGCCCGATGGATCGCCGAGCCGCTAACCGGACGCGGCGGCGCACTCAGCGACACCCGCACCCGCGATGTGGCCGTCAAACTACGCGGCGCCGCCTACGGCGACCCGGCTGCGCTGCGCACGCAGATTTCCGCGCTGCGCGCCGAGCGTGCCCAGCTGTTGGACACTTACCGCGGATTTGAGAAGAAACAGTTCCCCGACCCGTCGGCACTGCGCGGCAGCGCGCTACATCAATATTTGGTGCTGCGCGGCGGCATCCGCGCCGAGGAGAGCACGATCGACTGGCTCGACGAGGTGGCCGCGGCACTACAGGAATGTTCATGACCTATCCAAACCTGTTGTCCCCATTGGATCTCGGGTTCACCACGCTGCGTAACCGGGTGATCATGGGTTCGATGCACACCGGTCTGGAGGACCGTGCGCACCATATCGACCGGCTGGCCGAGTATTTCGCCGAGCGCGCCCGCGGCGGTGTCGGACTGATCATCACCGGTGGCTACGCGCCCAACCGGACCGGCTGGTTGCTGCCGTTGGCCTCGGAGCTGGTTTCCTCCGCGCAGGCGCGCCGACATCGTCGCATCACCACCGCGGTCCACGACGCGAGTGGCAAGATTTTGCTGCAGATCTTGCACGCCGGACGTTATGCGTACCATCCGCTTTCGGTGAGCGCGTCGTCGATCAAGGCGCCGATCAACCCGTTTCGCCCGCGTCGGCTCTCGTCGCGGGGGGTGCAAAGCACGATAGACGACTTCGTGCGCTGCGCGCAGCTCGCCCGCGAGGCCGGCTACGACGGCGTCGAAATCATGGGCAGCGAAGGGTATTTGATAAACCAATTCCTGGCGCCGCGTACCAACAAGCGCAACGACGCGTGGGGCGGCACAGCGGAGAAGCGCCGCCGGTTCCCGGTCGAGGTCGTGCGCCGCACCCGGGCGGCCGTCGGACCCGATTTCATCATTTGTTACCGGATGTCAATGGCTGATTACGTCGAGAGCGGCCAGAGTTGGGACGAAACCCTCTCGCTGGCAACCGAAATCGAGGCCGCGGGTGCAACTATCATCAACTCGGGCTTCGGCTGGCACGAGGCGAGGGTGCCGACGATCGTCACGTCGGTCCCCAACAGCGCGTTCGTCGACATCAGCCATGCGGTCGCCGGATACGTCAATATCCCAGTAGTGGCATCCAACCGAATCAACATGCCCCAGGCGGCCGAACAAATCCTGGCCGACACCGATGTGCAGCTGATTTCGATGGCACGGCCGCTGCTGGCGGACCCGGAGTGGGTGCTCAAGGCGCAAGCCGCGCGCGATGACGAGATCAACACCTGCATCGCCTGTAATCAGGCGTGCCTGGATCACGCGTTCGTGAAGAAGACGGTGTCCTGTCTGCTCAATCCACGGGCCGGCCACGAGACCCGGCTGGTGCTGTCGCCGGCGCGGCGCACTCGCTCGATCGCGGTGGTCGGAGCCGGTCCGGCCGGGCTGGCGGCCGCGGTCAACGCTGCTGCGCGGGGCCACCGGGTCGTGCTGTTCGAGGCCAGCGACTTTATCGGCGGCCAGTTCGATATGGCGCGCCGGATCCCGGGCAAAGAGGAATTCAACGAAACCATCCGGTATTTCACGACGATGCTGCACAAGCACGGCGTTGCGGTTCGGCTGGGCACTCGGGTGTCGGCGGCCGAGCTGGCCGGCTACGACGATGTCGTGTTGGCCACCGGTGTGGCGCCGCGGATTCCGGCCATTCCCGGGATCGATCATCCGATGGTGCTGACCTATGCCGAGGCCATCACCGGCGTCAAACCGGTCGGGAAGACCGTCGCCGTGATCGGGGCCGGCGGCATCGGTTTCGACGTCAGCGAGTTCTTGGTGACCGACGAGTCGCCTACGCATGAACCGCAAGGCCTAAAAGAGTGGAGGGCGGAGTGGGGTGTGGCCGATCCGTGGGAACAACGAGGTGCGCTGACCAGTCCGATTCCAGCGCCGCCCGTGCGTGAGGTGTATCTACTGCAGCGCACGAACGGTGCGCAAGGCAAGCGGCTGGGCAAGACCAGTGGATGGGTGCATCGGGCTTCGTTGAAGGCCAAAGGCATTCACCAGCTTTCCGGAGTCAACTACGAACGGGTGAGCGACGACGGGCTGCACATCAGCTTCGGCCCGAACCGGGACCGGCCGCAGTTGCTGGCGGTGGACAACGTGGTGGTCTGCGCGGGCCAAGAGCCGGTGCGTGACCTAGAAGATGATCTGCGGCGGGCCGGTATTGACCCGCACATCATCGGCGGCGCGGCATTCGCCGTCGAATTGGACGCTAAGCGCGCCATCAAGCAAGGCACCGAGCTGGCGGCCCGGCTGTAGCGGCTTAGTAGCCGGCCAGCAGAGCACGCACCCGGCCCAGGGTTTCCGGACCGACCCGGCTGCAGATTCGCGACGGGTCGGCGGGTCGGCGGCCCCACAACAGCAGCACCCGCGCGGCGGCATCGGTTTCCAAGGTGGCCGGACCGTCCGGGTCGGCGAGCCGGATGGTGGTGCGGCCGGTGTCCGCGTCGAGTACCACATCGTCGGCGTCGGCAACTCGCAGCCGCGCAACGATCCGCTCGCCGGGCCACAATTGCTTGGCGCCCTTGGCCAACAGCGGCCTTCCCACCGCCAGCACACTGTGGGTCGTCATCCAGGGCTGCGCCATCCGCGCCTGGGCCGCCGCGTCGTCACCGGTGATATCCCATCCATGCAGAACCAGCTCTTCCCGCATGTGCTCGGCGAACCACGGCACCTTCATGGTGCGCCCGGTCCACGCAACGTCGGTATCGGCCGGGACGTCATCGGCCGCTTCGGCGACCTCGTTGAGCATGGCCATGTTTCGGTGCAGAGCGGCCCACAGGTCGGTCCCGTTCATGGCGCGAAGCGGACCCTCACGCTCCTGGAACCCGCGGGTGGCAACCGGCTCCCTGCCAGGTGCCCACCCAGTACCCGGCCGAGCTCCTCGGCGTTGCCCGCCTGATGGACCACGATGTCGCGCACCGTCCAGGCCTCACACCAGGTCCCGACGTCCGGCCGACGCTGCTGCACCGCGTCGATGCACGGTTGCCACTCGGGAAACCGGTCGGCGTCGATCTTTTCGCTCATACTCCCAAGCTACGCGGCAAGCGGACTGTAGGTCGTAGTCCGCTGCCGTGCCGGACGGCCGATGCCCTCGGCGATCGCCCTCAATTCGGCAGCGGTCTTGGCCGATCCGTGTTCGGAGCCGGCCATCCGCGAGATGGTCTCCTCCATCAGCGTGCCGCCCAAATCGTTCGCACCGCCGTTGAGCATCACCTGTGTGCGTTCGACGCCGAGCTTGACCCAGCTGGTCTGGATATGAGAGATCCTGCCGTGCAGCATGATTCGTGCCAGCGCGTGCACAGCGCGGTTGTCACGGTGGCTGGGCCCCGGCCGTGCCGCACCGGCGAGGTACAACGGCGAGTTCTGATGCACGAACGGCAACGGCACGAACTCGGTGAAACCTCCAGTGCGGTCTTGGATGTCACGCAACACGTTGATGTGGCCGACCCAGTGCCGGGGGTCGTCGACGTGCCCATACATCATCGTCGAGGATGACCGAAGGCCCACCTCGTGGGCGGTGGTCACGATCTCGATCCACATCGAGGTGGGCAGCTTGCCCTTGGTGAGCACCCAGCGGACCTCGTCGTCGAGGATCTCGGCGGCGGTGCCGGGAATGGTGTCCAGGCCCGCCTCACGCAGGCTGGCCAGCCACTCGCGAATACTCAAGCCGCTCTTGGTCACACCGCTGGCGATCTCCATCGGCGAGAAGGCGTGCACGTGCATCGACGGCACCCGCGCCTTGACGGCGCGCACCAGGTCGGCGTAGCCGGTGACCGGCAGCTCGGGATCGATACCACCCTGCATACACACCTCGGTGGCGCCGGCGACGTGGGCCTCCCACGCACGTTCGGCGACCTCGGCCGTCGACAGCGAGTACGCGTCGGCGTCGCCCCTGCGCTGCGCAAAGGCGCAGAACCGGCAGCCGGTGTAACAGATGTTGGTGAAGTTGATGTTGCGGTTCACCACGAACGTCACGTCATCGCCCACCACTTCACGGCGCAACGAATCTGCCAGTGCAGTAACAGCATCCAGGGCAGGACCGTCGGCGGTGGCCAACGCCAGGTACTCCACGTCGGTGCAGCCGGCCGGGTCACGTTCGGCCGCGCTCAATGCGGCGAGTACGTCGGTGTCAATGCGTTCGGGCGCACGGGCAGCCAACTCGTGCACCTGCGAGCGAATCGAGTCCCAGTCCCCGAAGGCGCTGTCGAGGTCGCTACGGGCCTCCGTGTTCCGACCTTCGGTGTCGATCGCCGCGTTCAAGTCCACCCGGCCGGACGACGCCACGTCGTCGGGCTCTTGCCACGGCATGCCCACTGGGTGCACGTCGCGGGCAAGGCCGGTGGCCGGATCGGCCAGCGCCACGACGTGGCCGCGAACCCGCGGGTCGATCCAGGCCGCCCCGGCCTGTACATATTTGGGCTGCGCGGTCAGCCGCTCCACCAGGTCGTAGCCCGCAGCTTCGGTGACGGCGGCGAGCTCGTCGAGTGCCGGCCACGGCCGCTCGGGGTTGACGTGATCGGGTGTCAACGGCGAGACGCCGCCCCAGTCGTCGACACCCGCGGCGACCAGCGCAAGGCACTCGTCGGCCGATACCAGGTTCGGCGGCGCCTGGATGCGCATTCCCGGACCGAGCACCAGTCGCGCCACCGCCACCGTGGGCAGGAAGTCGTCGATGCCGACGTCCGGCGTCGAGGCCATTGCGGTGTGTTCTTTCGCACGGAAGTTCTGCACGATGACTTCCTGGACGTGACCGAACTCCTTGTGCGACTTGCGAATAGCATGCAGTGTTTCGGCACGCTCGGTGAGCGTCTCGCCGATGCCAACGAGCAGACCGGTGGTGAACGGTATGGATAACCGGCCCGCGTCGGTCAACGTGCGCAGTCGGACCGCCGGGTCTTTGTCGGGGCTGCCGTAGTGTGCCAGGCCCTTCGTCTCGAACAGCCGTCGCGACGTCGTCTCCAGCATCATCCCCATCGACGGCGCCACCGGCTTCAGCCGCGACAACTCCGACCAGCTCATCACGCCCGGGTTCAGGTGCGGCAGCAGCCCGGTTTCCTCCAGCACCCGGATCGCCATCGCCCGTAAATAGGACAACGTGGAGTCGTAGCCGCGTTCGTCCAGCCACTCGCGCGCCTCCGGCCACCGATCCTCGGGCCGATCACCGAGAGTGAATAACGCTTCCTTGCAACCGAGTTCGCCGCCACGACGGGCGATATCGAGGATCTCGTCGGGTTCCAGGAACATCCCGGCGCCCTGGGCGCGCAACTTGGCCGGCACCGTGACAAATGTGCAGTAGTGGCAGCTGTCGCGGCATAGATGCGTGACCGGGATGAACACCTTGCGCGAGTAGCTGACCGGAAGCCGGCCACCAGCGCCGCGCCGTCCCGCCGATTCCAGACCAGCATCGCGTACCCGCGCCGCGCTGCGACACAGATCTTCGAGATCATCGCCGCGGGCGGCCATCGCGACGGCCGCCTCGTCAACATTCAGCGCCACCCCGTCGCGGGCCCGCCGCAACACCCGGCGCATCGCGGACGCGCCCGGCAACGACGGCACCGACGGGGTCGGCAGCAGCGTCCGCTCTTCACCCGGAGTCAGTGGCACGTCTGTGTAACTTCCGCCCGGCTGGATTTCATCCGCGCACCCCAACCGTGTGCAACCCCGACGCGTGCCATGTGCGCAACAGTAGCGTCCGGCTGCCCCGTAGCGGGCCCCTGCCCTCCTTCACCAGAAAGCCTGGTCGTAAGAGTCGTCAGCGTTCGGCTCGGCGCGGCCACAGCACCCACGCGGGCGGCACCACACCGGCCACGAGCAGCAATAATGGGCCGTAGGCCATGACTCCGGGCCCACCGAAGATGACGTCGCCGCCCGGCCCGCCCGCGCACATCGCGAGGACCGTCAATAGCCAGGTCCACAACGGCAATGCGGCCAGCCTCGCTGATGTGGTCCATCGCCCGGCGGCCCAGACCAGGGCCGCGTTGACCAGACCGCTGATCAACGCGCTGATGGGAAATGGGATTGAACCGATATAGGCCGGCAGCAGCAGGGCACCGGCCACTGCGGAGAGGATCCCGTCGACGGCCAGTAACGCCAGGATGACAAATCGATGTGCTGGGTCCGTCGCGCCGATGTCGTCAACTTGCCCGACGCGCGGCTTGGTGGCGGTCAGGTCGGGACGCTGTCCAACTGCGAAACGATGGACATGAGCACCCACTGGAAGCTGTCCAGTCGGTCCTGCCAGTGTTGCTCGTTCTGGTCCAGATCCGGATCCATCGGACTCCTTCCGTGGCTGCCTGGTCGGAAGCCTACCGCGTGACGGAGTCGGTGAGGTCGAGTCCGGCGAGTAGATCGGTCTCCCAGCCGCGCCCATCGCGATCTCCCGCCGCGCCGGCAGCCAGAATGTAGTGCTCCTGCCCGACGATGGGCAGGGCCAAGCTATTCGACAACGCGAACGCCCGGCCGGTCGGGCCGACGGTCAGCTGGGTGGCGTGCGCGGCCAGCGCCGCCTGCTTGGCCGGCAGAGCGTCCGGGTCCTCGATAACGGCGTCGATCTCTTCGTCGGAGTAGCCGAGTTCCTGGAAAGCCGAGTAGTCGCCATCGGCCGGCGGAATCACCCATTCGGACCGCAGGTCGCCGGGGCCGAGCACCTCCCAACCGGCGGTGAACGCGCTTCGGGCGATGACCGTCCAGTAGAGCTTCGGCACCGACCACGGCGTGCCCGGGTAGTCATCGGTGCCGGCCGCGGCCACCGCAGCTGTGGTGACGACATGGGCCTGTACGTGGTCGGGATGCCCGTATCCGCCGTTGGGGTCGTAGGTCACCACCACGTGCGGCCGCAAGGTGCGAATGAGCGCGACCAACGCGCCGACGGCTTCGCGTTCGTCGGCTTCGCTGAACCGTTCGTGTCGGCGCCGCGGTTCGGCACCGGCCATGCCCGAATCACGCCAGCGGCCCGGGCCACCGAGGAAGATCGGCGCTGGCACACCCAGGGCTTGCAGCGCCGCGGTGAGTTCGCCGATCCGGTAGCCGCCGAGTTGGTCGGCGTGGTCGGCGGCCAGCTGTGCCCAACGGTCACCGATGATCTCGCCCTCTTCGCCGAGAGTGCAGGTGACGACGTGCACCGCAGCCCTGCGGGCGACGTAATGGGCGATGGTGGCGCCGTTGGTGATGGTCTCGTCGTCCGGATGGGCGTGCACGAACAACAGCCGTGGGGTCTCTTGCATGGAGGCACCATACCGGTGCGGCGCCGATAGCGAACACGTAACCCGATGGGCCGCAGTGCTAATCGATGGATCAGCAAAGCCCACGTTTCGCCAAAAGAAACGCCAATGGCTACTATTAACGCATGCCACAGCAGATCGCTCGCACTCGCCGCCGGGGCAAGCAACTCGAAGACGCGCTCTACGACGCGACGCTGGCCGAACTTGCTGCCGTCGGCTACGGCGGGCTGACCATGGAAGGGATCGCTGCGCGAGCCCGGACTGGCAAGGCCGCGTTGTATCGTCGCTGGACCTGCAAGCACGACCTGGTCCAGGCGGCACTGCACTACGCCCTGCCGCCACTGCAAGAGCCCCGCACCGACCGATCAGCGCGGGAGAACCTACTGGCCGTCTTCACCGCGCACTGCGATGTACTTTCCGGCAAGACTGCGTTCCCCAGCCTGGCCATCATGAATCAGCTCATCCACGAGCCGGAATTGCGTGCCATCTTCGCCGACGCCGTCGTGGCACCCCGCCTGCGGATCATCGAATCGATCCTGCAGGCCGGCGTGGCCAACGGTGAGATCAATACCGCCGTGCTCACGCCGTACACCGCCCGCGTCGGCCCGGCGCTGATCAACCAGCAGCTGTTGCTCACCGGGGCCCCACCGAACAAGCGCCAACTGGTGCACATCGTCGACACCGTGTTCGCCCCTTCAGCGCCGGCGCGGACCGGCTGACGCTAGTCCAGGCGGGTAGCCGCGACCGCCCAGACCGGGAAGTGCACCCGATGGTTATCCAGCAGTGGCCCAATGGTTTTCAGCCGATCCTGCAGTGGCCCAAACCGCACCGCCATGTCGGGGTCGGCGCTCATCATGCTGGTCAAGAATTCGAACGTCTCGGGCCGGAAAATACCTACGTAGGTCGAGGTGCCGACATAGTCGACGTGCCACCCGTTTGAGCCGAATACCTGCTCGAAGTTGTCGGCCGGCAGGCCGTCGAACTGCAGGCCGTTGACGTTGTGGCGGCCGAACTCGAACATGAACAACCGCGCGCCGGGCTTGGTGGCGCGGTGCAGCGCTTGCGCGTAACGGGTTTGGGCTTGTTGATCGTCGAGGAATACGTGGTAGAACGCGCTGTCCACGACGGTGTCGAACCGATTCTCGAACTCGTCCAGCACGGTGGCGTCGGCCACTTGGAAGTCCACCTGCACACCGGCTCGCCGGGCGTTGGCTTTGGCGCGCTCGATCGCCGAGGGCGAGCCGTCCACGCCGGTCGTCGAATAGCCTTGGGACGCATAGTGAATGGCGTGATAGCCCGGACCGGTGCCCGGATCGAGCACCTCGCCGCGCACCGCTCCGTAGGCGACCAACTGCTGCACCACCGGCTGCGGGCCGCCGATGTCCCACGGGATTAGGCCCTGGCTCGAGCCCTCGCGGCCATACAGCTCCTCGAACATGGGGTGGATGTCATCTGCCATGAGACCAACGTACCCGCAAGGAACGCTAGCGGCTACTACGCTGTCGGCCTACTGCGCGGTTTTGACCCACTGCCCGGCGTCGCCGACGATCCCGACGGGCACCGAGCCCGAAAGACTCACATTGAGAACACTGGGGCCGACGGCCACGATCGTGGTGTCCTGCAGAATCGGCAGCACGGTCGACATGTTCCACAGCCGCGGCTCCACCGCGTTGATCACGTCGTTGATGTTCGCGGTGCCCGTCAGCGCGGCATCGATATTCGACTGGATGCTGTGATCGCAGATGCCGGTGAGGTTGGACGGGGCCTGCACCAGCGCTCCGGGTTCCTGCGCCCGGCTCGGCGCGGCCGAGGTGGGGGCCGTCGCGGTGGTCGCCGGAGTCGCTCTGGCCGTAACAGATGGATCGGATGAGGCCGTCGGGGCCGCCGTCGTCGACACCGCCGTCGCCTCCAGCGCCGGGCAGCTGTAGCGGGAGGCCAGCAGCGTCGCCAAGTTGCCGCCGGCTTCGCGCCAGCCGACGAGTGCGTCCACCCGGTTGTTGACCAACGCGTCGCGATACAACGCCACCGGATCAAGCGCCAGCACAGTCGCGGCGATACCGACGTTGCGCAACTGATCGGCGGCGGTGTTGGCCACTGCCACCGATGTCGGGTCGTTCGCCGCGACGCCGATGACCAGGGACAGTTGCTTGCCGTCCTTGCTGATCCGCCCCCGGGTGATCTCTGGCGGCCCGTTACTGGGCCGCGGCGGCGCCGAGGGCGCTGGAGGTGGCGGAGTGACCGACGCCGATGTGTCGTTCTCGATTTGGTATCCCGACGCTTCCAGCAACCCCAATGCCGCTGTTCTGGTCAGCGCCGGCGGCGCGGTGGGCACGTAGCCAGGATCGCTGGGCGAGCGAATCTGCGCCTGGTCCAGGGAGACGGTGTTATCGCTGCCGGCGCCAACGGCGGCCAGCAAGTCAACGTCGACCATTCCCAGAATCGCCTTACGCACCGCGGAGTCGGCCAGCTTGGGCTCGTTAGCGCGCAACATGAGCTGCATTACTCGCGGCGTCATGATCCGGGCGGTCCGCACGTCCGGAATGGCCGACAACTGCGCGAAAGCCGCTGAGCCACCGTGCACTTGGGCCACCTGGGTATCGCCGTTGCGGACCGAATCGGCCAGCGCGGCCGGCGCCCCCGCCCGCCGGAACAGGATCAGATCCGGCTTGGCCGGCGGTCCCCAATAGCGATCGTTGCGGGCGAGCAGGATTTCGTCGCGTTGCGGGTCGATGTTTTCCACCCGGAACTGTCCGCCGGTGACCGGCAGCGCGCTCGCCAATCCGGCCGGGAAACCGCCCGGCACATCCTTGACGATGTGCGCGGGCAAGATGTTGCTGAACAACTCGCGCCACGCCGGGTAGGACCGCGAGAACGTGACGACCGCCTGCTTACCGCCATCGATCGACTGCACGCCGGTGATCAGGTCGTAGCCGGCCGGATCGACCACACCGGGCTGGCCGACCATCTGCCGCCACAGGTACCAGAAGTCGTCGGCGGCGATGGGAGCGTTGTCGGTCCACTGGGCCTCTGGCCGGATTTTGTAGGTCACCGTGAACGGGTTCTCGTTGGTCACATCGGCGGACACCAGCAGCGTCGGGTCCATCTCCCACCGGGACCCGGTCGGCGTGGCCGGGTCGGGCACCGGCCGGAACGCGCTGGGCAGCACCAGCGCACCGATCGCGGCGTTGACGGCGGAAAGATCGGACAGCAGATGCGGATTGAAGCCTGCGCCGATCGAGTCGATGCCCATGATGATCTGCGTCTTGCGCAGCGGCGGCGGCGCGGTGCTCTGGGTGGTCTCGGTGCTCTGCGGGGCTGGCGGCGGACTGACCGTGCAGCCGGCCAGCGCCAGCGTCGAAACCAGCACGCCGATGGTTAGCCAGGCGCGGCGAGCTGGTTTCGGCACGCCCAACAGGGTATCGGGGCCCGGCCGCAGGCTCGTCATTGCCGGCGAACCTCACGGGCCACACCGGTCCCTTCAGACGCGGGCTGCCAACCTGATATCGCACACGCCATGGCTTGCGCACAAAGTCATGGTCGCTTGCCGGTACTGGTGTGGTCGGTGTGTCCAAAGTGCTTGGCGCAGGCTAGCCGCGGGCCTTGGCCCGCGCGCGGCTGCGGGCCCGGTCGGTGGCGTCCAGCAGCACCTTGCGGACCCGCACGACCTGGGGAGTTACCTCGACACATTCGTCGGGCGCGCAGAACTCCATCGCCTGCTCCAGGTCGAGCTCGATCGGTTTGGCCAGCGTCTCCATGACGTCGGCCGTCGATGACCGCATGTTGGTCAGCTTCTTCTCCCGGGTGACGTTGATGTCGAGATCTTCCGGGCGCGGGTTGATCCCTACGACCATGCCCTCATAGGTGTCCTGGCCGGGCTCGACGAAGAACTGGCCCCGATCGGCCAGCTGAATCAGCGCGAACGGTGTGATGGTGCCGGACCGGTCGGAGACCAGCGATCCGGTATGCCGGGCCCGGATCTCCCCCGCCCACGGCTGGTAGCCGTCGAACACCGCGTTGCCGATACCGGTGCCGCGGGTCTCGGTGAGGAAATCGGTGCGCCATCCGATCAGCCCCCGGCTAGGTACCACGAAATCCATTCGCACCCAACCGGTTGCGTGATTAGCCATCTCCGCCATCCGGCCCTTACGCGCGGCCATCAGCTGGGTGACCGCACCGACGTATTCCTCGGGGACGTCGATGGTCATCGCCTCGAACGGCTCATGCAGCTTGCCGTCGATGGTCTTGGTCACCACCTGCGGCTTGCCGACGGTCAGCTCGAACCCTTCGCGGCGCATCTGCTCGACGAGCACGGCTAGCGCCAGCTCGCCGCGGCCCTGTACCTCCCAGGCGTCGGGTCGGCCGATGTCTAGCACCCGGATCGACACGTTGCCGACCAGCTCGGTGTCCAGCCGGGTTTTGACCATTCGCGCGGTCAGCTTGTGCCCGGATACCTTGCCCGCTAACGGTCCGGTATTCGTGCCGATGGTGACTGAGATCGCCGGCTCGTCCACGGTAATCCGCGGCAGTGCAATAGGATTCGCGATGTCGGCAAGCGTGTCGCCGATCATGATTTCCGGTATGCCTGCGACC
>DASZKQ010000100.1:0-2488 GCA_035552835.1 Mycobacterium sp.
CCGCAATGCGGCTTGCTGCGATACGACAACAGCGCAATCCGCATACTCACGCCCGATCTGAAGTGGAGGTGCCGAGAATCAGCACGGTGAAAGGTTCGGGCGAGGCCTCGACCAGCTTTCTGGACACGTGTCTGGACTATAGTTTGACAAGCTACCTGATGCAACGCGCAGCTAGCGGCGTTGATCTCTTGGATCCTACCCAGCGGAATGGTTGCGGTGACTCGGGTACCGGGCCGGTCGGCGATAACGTGGTCTCATGCGCGCGCTGGTCGTCGTCGATGTTCAGAAAGATTTTTGTGAGGGCGGCTCGTTGGCCGTGGCCGGCGGGGCAGAGCTGGCCGGCGCGATCCGCGACTATCTGGCCCACGGCGCCGAATACCAGCACGTCGTGGCCACTCAGGATCAGCACATCGACCCGGGTGACCATTTCTCCGATCAACCGGATTACATCTCGTCCTGGCCGCCGCACTGCCGCGCCAACAGCATCGGCGCCCAGTTTCACCCCAACCTCGACGCCGACCGGTTCGAGGCAGTTTTCGGTAAGGGCGCTTACGACGCCGGATACAGCGGCTTCAGCGGGCACGACGAGCACGGCACCCCGCTCGCCGACTGGCTGCGGCAACGCCAGGTCGACCAGGTCGACATAGTGGGCATCGCCACCGATCATTGCGTGCGACGGACCGCGGAAGACGCGGCGAGGCAGGGCTTGGCCACCCGGGTGCTGGTGAATCTGACGGTCGGCGTAGGCGAGGAGTCCACCGCGGCGGCTCTTGACGCCCTACGTGCGGCGGGTGTCGCAATCGCGGCAAGCCGGTGACGAGCCCCACGGAGTCAGCGCTGCTGGCCACGGTGGAGCGATCACCGGCGGCCGCGGCTGCTCACGATCGCCAGGGATGGGTGGGCCTGTTCACCGACGACGGACGCGTCGAGGATCCGGTCGGTTCCCGGCCGCACACGGGTCCAGCCGAAATCGGTCGGTTCTATGAGACCTTCATCGGGCCACGCGATATTGGCTTCCATCGCGATCTCGATATTGTCCACGGGTCGTCGGTGATCCGTGATCTCGAGCTCGAGGTCGCGATGGGCTCGGCCGTCACCATGACGATTCCAGCCTTCCTCCGCTACGACCTGCGCCAGGTCGAAGGCGACTGGCAGATTGCAGTGCTACGCGCATTCTGGGAGTTGCCCGCGATGGTCCTGCAGTTCTTGGGCAACGGCCTATCGGCGCTGCCGGCCGGTGTCCAGCTCTCGCGGGGGCTGATGCGCAACCAGCGCCTGCGCGGCACCGCCGGTTTCGCGGCCGGCTTTCGTCGCGCGGGTTCACGGCAGAAGGCATTGGTCGACACGTTCGTCAACGCCGTGGGCGGAGGTGACAGGTTTGCCGCGGTCCAGGCATTGTCATCCGGTGCGACAATCGCTTTCGGTGACGAGGAGACCGCTGATATCGCCGAACTCATCGCGCGATGTCCGGGCGCGACGGCGACCAAGCTGATCGCCGCGGGTACCACCGTCGCGGCCTCGGTCGCGTCGGGGCAGCGGCGCGCCGTCCTGTTCGCCGATGTGGGCCGGCATGGCACCGGAATTCAGCGGGTGCGCTATTTCGCGCAATGACGGCCCGGGTCGCGGTAGACCCTTCGATCGGCGGACCTTACTGCGCGGTGCCGGCGCGATCGGTGCGGCGTCGACCGCCCTGTGGTCCACCGCCTGTAGTTCAGATGAGGACGCACTGACGTTCTTCTTCGCAGCCAATCCCGAGGAGGCAGATGCCCGGTTGCGGGTTGTCGACGCCTTCCGGCGCAAGCATCCCGACATCAAAATGCGGACGTTGTTGTCCGGTCCCGACGCACTGCAGCACGTCTCGATTTACTGCGCCGGCGGCAAGTGCCCGGATGTGCTGATGGCGTGGGAATTCACTTACTCCGGGTTGGCTGAGCGGGGAGTACTGCTCGACCTCAACACCATGCTGGCGCACGACAAGATGTTCGCCACAGAACTCAAGGCGGACAGCGTGCCTTCGCTGTACGAGACGTTCAGCTACAACGGTGGGCAGTACGCCCTTCCGGAGCAGTGGTCGGGAAACTACTTGTTCTACAACAAGACTCTGTTCGCCGAGGCCGGGGTGCACCCACCGCCCGGGCGGTGGGATGAGACGTGGAGTTTCGACGACTTTCTGGACGCAGCCAAGGCGCTGACCAAGCGGGACCGATCCGACCGCGTTACGCAGTGGGGATTCGTCGACACCTGGGCTCCGTATTACTCGGCCCTGCTGTTCGGGATGAACAACGGTGTCCCGTGGTCGGATCCGCGGATGAACCCCACGCATCTCAACTTCGACGATGCCGCGTTTATCGAAGGCATCCAGTTCTACGCTGATCTGGCCAACCGGCACAGAGTCGCGCCCACCGCGTCGGAGGCCCAGTCGATGGCCACGACGGACCTCTTCACGTCGGGTCACGCGGCGATGGCGCTCGGTGGGCACTGGCGATAT
>DASZKQ010000101.1:0-11659 GCA_035552835.1 Mycobacterium sp.
GCCGACCTGGTGAAGGCGCTGACGTTCGAGTTTCCGACCCGGATCATCTCCGTGTTGCTCGGACTGCCCCCTGAGGATCTTGACTTGTTCCGGCGGCTGTCGCTTGACCTCATTTCGATCCCGACCGACATCATGGCGGGGCTGAACGCGGCGGCGGAGTTGCAGGGCTACTTCCTCGAGCAGGTCGAGCAGCGTCGCCGCAAACCCACCAGCGACATCATCGGCGACCTGGTCGCCGCCGAAATCGACGGCGAGAAGCTCACCGACGAGGCCATCATCGCATTTCTACGTCTGCTGTTGCCCGCCGGATTGGAGACCACCTACCGCTCGTCGGGCAACCTGTTGTACCTGTTGCTCACCCACCCCGAACAGTTGGCGATGATCTACCGGGACCGCTCACTGATACCCGCCGCCATCGAAGAGGGCCTGCGGGTGGAAACCCCGCTCACAATGGTCATGCGGACCACCACCGAGGACGTCGAAATAGGCGGCCAGACAATCCCGGCCAACGCGCAGGTCGACATGTGTATGGGCTCGGCCAACCGCGACGAGAGCCGCTGGACCGACTCCAACACGTTCGACATCCGCCGCCCGCGCCAGGCGCACATCGCGTTCGCCGGCGGCATCCACATGTGTCTCGGAATGCACTTGGCCCGGTTGGAAACCCAGGTGATGCTGAACAGCTTGCTCGACCGCGTCGCGAACTTGGCCCTGGTGGCCGACGACGGAAGCGGAGACGACCCCAGAATCGTCGGCCTCACTTTCCGGTCGCCCAACAAGCTTCCGGTCAGCTTTACCTCGGTGTCATGAAAAGCCGGGCGGCGATTCTGCATGACGTCGGCGGCCCGTGGTCCGTCGAGGAATTCGAGCTAGACCCCCCTCGCGCCGGCGAGGTTCTCGTCCAAATGGCCGCCGCCGGGTTGTGCCACTCCGACGACCACATCCTCAAGGGCGACATGGCCGCACCCAACGAAGTCCTGCGGGCGATGGGGCTGCCCACTATGTTTCCCACCATCGGCGGCCACGAGGGCTCCGGCGTCGTGCGTGAAGTCGGCAACGGCGTCATCGATTTCGAGCCCGGAGACCATGTGGTGATGTCGTTCATCGCGGTCTGCGGCCAATGTCGCTGGTGTGCAACCGGTATGGAATACCTGTGCGATGAGGGCATCGGGACGCTGACCCCGGGGATGCCGACCGACGGCACCTTCCGGCACCACACCGCCGAGGGCAAGGATCTCGGCCATCTGGCGAAGGTTGGCGCCTTCGCCGAACACACTGTGGTGTCAACGAATTCGATTGTGAAGATCGAGCGGCACCTGCCCCTCGTGCCGAGCGCGCTGCTGTCGTGTGCCGTTCCGACCGGCTACGGTTCGGTCGCGAACCGCTCCAATATGCGGGCGGGCGACACTGTCGTAGTCGTCGGCGTGGGCGGCATCGGCACTGGTGCGATCCAGGGTGCGCGAATCAACGGCGCCGCGCAGATCGTCGCCGTCGACCCGGTCGATTTCAAGCAGAAATCGGCGCTGAAGTTCGGCGCCACCCATAGCGCCGCAACGGCGTCCGAGGCGCTCGACCTTGTCAGTGGTTTGACCTACGGGGTGATGGCCGACGCCGTCGTGGTCTCGCCGTCTCTCGTCACCCCCGAGGACGTGCGCGATGCGGTGAAGATGACCCGCAAGGGCGGGACGTGCGTGCTGACCGGCATGACCTCGCAGTTGACCCACTCAGTCAAGATCGACCTGCAGGATTTCATCCTGATGAACAAGACGCTGGCCGGCACGGTATTCGGCTCCTGTAACCCAAAGTCGGACATCTTCCGGCTGGCCAGGCTCTATGAGACCGGGCAACTGTTGCTCGACGAGATGATCACCAGACGATACCGGCTCGACGACATCAACGATGCCTACGCAGACCTGCTCAACGGTGAAATCGTGCGTGGTGTCATCGATTTCGGCGCGGCGTGACCGCGCCGCGTAGTCGCTGCGTCTGACCGTACGCGTCGATTGGGCTGTGCAGCGCGAGGCCACCGTCAGCATGCACGACCTGGCCTGTCACCCAAGGTAATTCGAGGACACCAATGATGACACCGGCTACGTCGGCGGCTTCTCCGAGGCGTCCCAATGCGGTGCGCTCACACAACCCCTCCACCCAGCCGGGCAGTTGCTCCGGTTCGCCCAGCATCGGTGTCCGGGTGACGCCGGGCCCGACGGCGTTCACCCGGATGCCGTAGCTGCCCCACTCCACAGCCGCGACCCTGACCAGCATGTTCAACCCCGCTTTGGACACGCAGTAGGCGCCCATGTCCCGGTCGGCGACCGTTCCGCTGATGCTGGAAACCACAACGATCGATCCACCGGCTTCCGCGTCGATCATCGCCTGAGCCGCAGCCCGAATGGTCAGCCAGGTGCCGGTGAGGTTTACCGCAAGCACCCGCTGCCACTGCTCAACCGACTCCGCCAGCAACGCGCCAGACGCGCCGATGCCCGCACAGGCCACCACCCGAGTGGGCACACCGTGCTCGCGCACGGTCTGGCTCATCGCGGTGGTTACCGCCTCCGGATCGCTGATGTCGCAATCGATGTCGCCGCCGGCTTGGTCCCACACCACGACGTCGTGACCCGCGTCGCGCAACCGGCCGGCGACTTCCCGTCCGATACCTGACCCACCGCCCGTCACTAGCGCGCTCATGCCGGCCCTCATTTGGCGCCGCTCCTCATCGCTTCGCTCTGCATCGTCGCCGGCGCGCCGATCAACTCGACCAGTACGCCGTCGGGTGCGGTGATGACCGCCATCGCGACCGTCGCGCCGGCCGGTGCGGGCACGCTGATGCGACGCACGCCGTCGGTGAAACCCAGAGCGGCCAAGCCGGACAGCGTCGAATCGACGTCACGCTGCAGGGAAAGCAGGAAGAACCCGTGGCGGGGGCCGGGGGCTGGGGCCGACGCGTCGCCGGCTCCCTCGAAGACCACGAGTTCGACGATCCCGGTGTCCGGGTTTTGCGGATCACCCAGGAATATCGACCGCAACTGATCAGACCGAGCTCCGAAAAGTTCAGGCCAGTCACCGCGGAATGTGTGATCGAACAGCTCGGTGAATCCCAGCCCGTCTCGCCAGAATCTCAACGATCGCTCGACATCGGCGGTGCAGATCGCCGCATGATGAACACCCAACACAGGCCTGCTCCCGCATCCTCAGCACACAGAAGTCACGATGGTGTGAGTTTAGGAGCAGGGCCGAGCCGCGGGCGCGGATTCGGGTCTCTGGGTCAGGGCACTTGTTGCAGTTGGATGTCCGCTGTCTCTGGGTCCCGCGGTGGAAAATTGCAGGCCGGCTTATTGCCGGAGAGTTGGACCGTGCCTGCCAGGGTGTTCGGGTCCCACGTGCGGTGGGCGGCGATGGCGTCGGGAACACTGGTACCGTCCGGACACTCTGCGCCATCGGTGGTGTCTAACACCCATTGGCCGTTCACGAAATTAGCCTGGCCCAACGCTTGTCCACCCGGATCGCGAGCGGCCGTGGCGCATCCGTCACCGCAGGGGCTGAAGTACCACTGGTTGACAACCGGTTGACCGTGCACGGAGAACGGCTGCATGGTTTTTGGATTTATCTGGGTCTCGGTGTAGTGGGCGTTTGTCTCGAAGTCGGAAGGGAATGGTGCAGGTCCGGACGGCCCCCACGCGCCCGCGGGGGCAGCTAGTCCGAGAGCGGGACCGGCGAGAAAGGCGGTGGCGGTGATGCACCGTGCGACAACCATGACCTTAGTTCCTCCTACGAAGCTACGAAGCCGTTAAGGCTATCCACTACCGGTGGGTCTATCACGGCAGATCCTCAAGTTGATAGGTATTTGGCATTTCCGCCCATCGGTGTTTCCTAATCCAGGGTCTGTGTTTGCCTGCCGTTAACCAGATCAAACCGGCTCAGTGGAGTTGGTAGCGAACCGGGAGGTGTTTGAGTCCGCCGACGAACGTCGTGGCGACGAACTGCGGAGGCCCGGTCAATTCAATGGATTTCAGCCGCGGCAACAACTCGGTGAAAAAGCTGTTGACCTCCATGCGGGCCAGCGCTGCCCCCAGGCAGAAGTGCACACCGTAGCCGAATGCCAAGTGTTTGTTCGGATCGCGGCCAACGTCGAAGCGGAACGGATTCTCGAAGACGTCATCGTCCCGATTGGCCGACACGTATGACAACAGCACCGACTCCCCCGCCGCGATCGGGACTCCGCGCACCGTGGTGTCTTCGGCGGCGGTGCGCATGAACTCCTTGACCGGGGTGACCCATCGGATCATCTCTTCGGTGGCCAGTGGCATCAGGTCGAGATTGTCTCGCAACCGGTCCAGCTGGTCCGGGCTCGCGACGAGCGCATGCAGGCCGCCGGAGATCGTCGCGCTGGTGGTGTCGTGGCCGGCGGTGGCGACGATGAGGTAATAGGACACCGTGTCGATGTCGGACAGCGGCTCACCGTCGATGCGGGCATTGGCAATAGCGGACGCGAGGTCCTCGGTCGGGTCTTCACGACGCGCGGCGGTGATGCCGTTGAAGTACTGAAACATGTCGAGCAACGCTGGCAGCTGATGCTCGTTGGAGCTGCCGCGTTTGAACTCGCTGTCGTCGCTGCCGAACAGCTCCTGGGTGAGCTTGAGCATTCGGGGAAAGTCTGACTCGGGGATCCCCAACAGCGACATGATCACGTAGAGCGGGTAATTGACCGCGACCTCCTGGACGAAATCGCATTCGGGGCCCGCCGCCATCATCTTGTCGACGTAAATCTTGGCCAGCTCATCGACGCGAACCTTCAGCGCTCGCATCGCCTTTGGACGAAACCAGTCTGCGCCGATTGCCCGCACCACCCGATGCTGGGGATCGTCCAGGTGGATCAGTGTGCGCACACCAGCGGCGGCCTGCAGCTCGTCGCCCTCCGTCGTCGTCAGGACCGGGCGCGGCCAGTTGGTGAACAGCACGTTGTCGCGCTCGATGTCCATGACGTCGGCATGCTTGGTAATCGCCCAGAACGGCCGGTAATTCGGCACCTCGACCGAGGACACCGGGGCGTTGGCACGCAGATGAGCCAGCGCCGCATGCAACTTCGGCTCGTCGGCATACGCCAGCGGATCGGCCAGGACCTTGGCAGCTTCATCCATCGTCGGCATGCTCACGGGGCAGCTCCTTACTGACGCAACTCTTGTAGTACGGCGGTGATCGTGGTCTTGGAAGCGGTGCGCGGAAACGACGGCATGACCCGGTCGATGGCGCCGTCGCAGCGATCTTGGAGCGCAGCTGCGAGTCCGTCGTACGTCGCGACTACCGCGAAGGCGTCCAGGATCTCGTCGTCAATCAGCGCGCTCATGGCATCCCATTCGCCCTGCAGTGAAAGTCGATGTAGCTCCGTCGCGACGTCCCCCCAACCGTGCAGTTCGAGGACCTTGTGGTAGGCCGGCGTTGACCCGTAGAAGGCAATTTGCTTGCGGACACCGGCGGCACCGAGCGTCAATTCGGCCTCATCGCTGCCGGTCACCACGAACACTGGGCAGGCCACCTGGAACGTGCGCCGATCGCGACCAGAACGCCGCAGGCCACGATGCACCGCAGGCAACGTCACCTCATGCAAATAGCGCCGGGTCGTAAACGCATGGGCCAGTAGGCCGTCGGCGACCTCGCCGCACATCTCGGTCATCGATTCGCCGACTGCGGCGATGAAGATCTTGGGCACCGAAAACGGTTGCGGCTCAGGCGTGAACATCGGCGTCATCAGCTTGTGCGTGTAGAACTCACCCTCGAACCGCAGCCTGGTGCCGTCCTTCCAGGCCGACCAGATCGCGTGCAGCGCTTGCACGAACTCGCGCATCCGGGCCACCGGATGACTCCAGGGCATACTGAAGCGCTTCTCGATGTGTGGCTTTATCTGGGTACCCAGGCCAAGGATGAAGCGGCCCTGCGAGTAGGTCTGCAGGTCCCAACCGAGGTTGGCGACGATCATGGGGTTGCGCGCGAACGCCACCGCGATACTGGTGCCGAGTTCGAGTCGCGTGGTGTGTTCGGCGGCCAGCAGCAGCGGCAGAAACGGATCGTGGTTGATTTCGCCGGTCCAGCAGGCGTCGTAGCCCTGTTGCTCGAGGGCGGCGGCCAACTCCGGCACTCGGGCGAGGTCGGTGAAAATGCCGCCGTCGACCTTGAGGCCTGATGCAATTGTGGCGGTCATCCGCGCGCGCTCCGCCGCAGCTGGGAGCACTCAGGCGTCATACTCGAAAAGCTACAGTAAGCTATTCGGTAGGGTCAACGTCGGCTCCGGCGTGGCGGCAAAAGCCCTGCGACATCAGCTACTTCATCGGGATGCGGGCGTTGTCCCATGTCAGGATTCCGCTATCCGGCACGAAGCGCAGAAACACCTGCTTGGCGTAGTAAGCCTGAGCCGCCGCCGGCAAGCTGGCAGCAGGCGGGCGAAACGCCGCGTACTTGTCGTTGACGCCAGCCTCAATCCGGGACATGGTCGGGGCATGCTCGACCACCTGGACATGTCCGGTGAGATGGACGGCGCGCAGCTCGGTGTACCGCTCCCCCCAACTCGACCAGGAAAGACGCCCGTGGATCATGTCGGACGCGGGTGATTTTCTTGGTGCCAGCCGGGGTCATCGTCGCGATGCTGCGATCGTCGACCACAAACCACACCGGCAACGCAATCGGCATACCGTCGCGGCGAAGCGTTGTCAGAATTCCGGTATGCGCCGATTCGACGGCTTCCCATGCCTCGTCCACCGTCAGCCGGATCGTCATCGCGCCACTCCGTCTACGTGTCGTAATGCGGCCGGTGGCCGCCCTCCTCCCGCAGACGCTACAGTAAGCAATTCAGTACGTGCCGGCCGACGAGTGAGGACATGGCCATGACGAAGTCCGCCGACTGGCGGGAAACGCTCGACGACCTCGACCGTCGCCGCCAGCACACCCGGGCGCTGGGCGGTGCGGAGCGGCTTGCCAAACACCGCGGCAAGGGCAAGCTCGACGCCCGGGAACGGATCGACCACCTCCTCGACCCGGGGACATTTCGCGAAATCGGCACCATGGTCGGCGGCGAGATCGCCGCCGACGGGATCGTCGTCGGCTCCGGGTTGATCAACGGCTCTCCGGTGATGCTCGGTGTCGAGGACTTCACCACAATGGCCGGCAGCATCGGGCCGGGCGGCAACTCCAAGCGCTACCGCATCGCGGAATTGGCGCTGCGCGACAAAATTCCGCTGGTGATGCTGCTGGAAGGAGCCGGCTTTCGTCCCACCGGCGGGCACTATGGGCGCAGCCCGACCGACCTACTCGCCCAGGCGCAGTGCTCGGGCCAAGTCCCGACTGTCGCCGCCGTGCTCGGCCCCTCGGCCGGACACGGCGCACTCGTAGCCCCGGTGTGTGACTTCCGCATCATGAGCTCCCAGGGCGCCATCTTCACCGCCGGGCCCCCCGTCGTCAAAGAGTCCACCGGAGAAGACATCTCGAAGGAGGACCTCGGCGGACCCGACGTCGCTTTGCCCAGCGGGGTAATCCATAACGTCGCCGAGGACGACGAAACCGTGCTGGACGACGTCCGCCGCTACCTGTCGTACTTCCCGCCCAGCGCGTGGTCGTACCCGTCGTCGCTGCCGCCCGACGAGACCAGCGAACCGCGGCAGACACCGGAGCTGCTCGACATCGTCTCCCGCGACAACCGCCGCGTCTACGACATCCGCGCCGTGCTCGACGTGATCTTCGACCGACCCGACTGGTTCGAGGTGCAGCCGGGGTTCGGCAAGGCGATCATCTGCGCGCTGGCCCATCTGGGCGGCCATCCGGTCGCGGTGGTGGCCAACCAGCCGCAGGTGCTGGCCGGCTCCATCGATGCCGACGCCGCAGACAAGGCGGCGCACTTCATCATGGTGGCCGATTCGTTCCACCTGCCGATCGTCTTTCTCGCCGACAATCCGGGCATGCTGCCCGGCAGCCGGTCCGAGCGCAGCGGCGTATTGCGTGCCGGCGCGCGCATGTTTGCCGCCCAGACGTCGGCCACGACGTTGAAGCTGCACCTCACCCTGCGCAAGGCGTATGGGTTCGGCTCGATGGTGATGTCGCTGCTGAGTTTCGACCACCAGGTCGCGACCCTCGCCTACCCCGGCGCGACGATGGGCGCGATGAGCGCGGCAGCGCTGAGCAAGGCATCGCACGCGGGCGAGGACCTCTCGGCCAAGCTGCGCGACGCCGAGCTGCAAGCGTCCTACCGGTCGGCCGAACACATGGGCTTCGACGAACTCATCGATCCCCGCGAAACCCGCGACGCGCTGCTGGCTTCCCTGCAGCGAGGCCTGTCCAGTCGGCAAGCCGCCGCCGAGCCGGTGAGCCGGATCGTCATCATGCCCTGAGGGTCAGCAGACGTAATTCTCGCCGCTCGCGCGCACCGTCACGTCGCTGATGTTGATTCCCCACGGTTGGTCAATGACATGCACCACCGCGTTTGCCAGGTCATCGGGAGTGATCAGCCAGTACTCCACTGAGTCGACGTCCATCTGCTCGGGTCGAAGGGCTCCATTCTGCGAGTTGCCGACATTCTCCAAGAACTGGGCGCCTTTCTGGCCGGCGATGCCGATGATCGCCGCTTCGTTGACGACCCCGCTGGCGAGATTGGTTCCGAGGACGCCGGTCGGCTTGACCGTAGTCACCTTGATCCTGCCTTGGGCCTCGACCCGCAAAGAATCCGACAGCGCATCGACTGCCGCCTTGGTCGCGCTGTAGACGCCAGAGCCCTCGGTCCCCGCGTTGGCGTAGATGGACGAAATGTTGACGACCTGGCCTCGGCCCTGCTTGATCATCGTGTCGTAGACGGCCGAGATGCCGTTCACGACGCCTTTGATGTTGATGTCGATCGCCTTGTGCCATTTCTCCCACGCGCGTTCATGGTCGGCGAAAAACGCCAGCGGCATCACGCCTGCGTTGTTCACCATCACGTCGATGCGACCGTATGTGTCGACGGCGTGTTGGCCCGCCGCCTGGACCTGGGCCATGTCGGCGACGTCCGCAACATGGGTGGTCCCTTCGAAGCCAGCGGCCTGGATGCCCTCGAAGACCTCGTTCAAGCCTTCGACGTTGACGTCCACGCCGACGACCTTCGCGCCACCGGCGGCACACTTTTCCGAAATCAGCCTGCCGAACCCGCTGGCTGCGCCGGTCACGATAATGACTTTTTCCTTTACGTACTTCAGGTACTCCGACATACCCGTCCTTTCTGGTCCCACCTGTCCGCTCGATAGGCCGCGACGATCGGCTGCAGCTCGTTGGGCGTCGCGCCGTGCATGATCACCGCGTCGGCGCCGTAGTCGAATTCGTTGCGGATGCGAGTCACGCACTGCTCGGCCGACCCGGTGGCCGACGGTTCCAGCCACTCGTCGGGAATCAACGTGGCGATGTGTTCGATCTGCTCGGGGGTGGCCTTGTGATCGATCCCGCCGGCGATCGATGTCACCACGGAGTCCTCCCGAAAGCGTTGCAGCACAGCGGGGTCCCAGTCGTTGGTCTGCACCATCGGGTCGCCGTAGCCCTGTAGAGAGGTGGCCAGCCGCGCAACGGTCTTCTTCAGCCGCAATTGTTTGGGAAGGTGATCACCTACCGTCGCGAAGCATGACCACACTCGCACACTGTCCGGGTCACGGCCCGCATGGAGCCCTCCGCAGGGCGCGAACGGTGTCCTCGTCGCAACCATTCCGATCGGCAGCCGCGAGCAGATCATCCTTGCTCGCCGGGAAGTCGACATCATTGAGGCAGCGGCGAAGTTGGCTGCGAGTAATAGACGCGACCATCGCTTCCTTCACTCCCACGTGACCACGGTCCCGGCGGGGATGCCCGATGCGACACCAACGTAAACCCCAGGTGGTCGCTTGTCGCTGGTCTGCCGACTGGGCATTCTGTCGGTTCTTCCCGCAGCTGAAATTAGGGATTCGGCCGCGGTGTCGCCGACCTGCGCTCAACGGCGCAGCCCTGGTAACGATAAGAACTAGTTTGTGACTTTGCGTTGCTTGCTTAGTTGGTGAATTGTGCCGTATGCGCCGTCGAGGGGGTCAACATACTAGAGATGGCACTCAGCCGGGTGGAAGGTCGCGACCGCAGGCCTATTGGGTTAGCACCTCGTGAAATGGGCCGGTGTCACGGACTTTGCGCGGGCGGAGCCGGTCAGCCGCTGCAGGGCCTCGTCCATCGAAGCCGCCCTGGGAAAGAGGTAATTGCGGTGCGCGACGCGTAGCACTAGTTCCACCGCGTCACCGGTGACGAGCGCCCAGTTCAGGCCCGCCATCGTGAATTCGTCGGCGACTTTCATGAGTGCCCGAAAGCCTGCGACTCCGAAGAAATCTACGCCGCTGAGGTCGAGTACCAACGGGCGGCCGCTGGAAATGAAGTCCGCAACATCAGTGCTCATCGGGTCGGCGTTAGAGGCGTCGATCTCCCCATTGACCGCGACAACCGTCGCTCGTGAGTAACGTTGTGCGCTCAGCAGCGAGCGGGAGCGATCGGTGGTCTCACTATGGCTGGATACAGACGGAAAAACGAACGTGTATTGGGAACAATCGGCAATTCCTGACATATACGAACCTCGGGCTCGATGAATAGCGGACTTCGGGTCATAAGCACCCGCGCGCCTAACCGCATTTAAGCGTCACAAGGAGACGGCGGGCCTCAGGCGTGCTTAGAGCTCCCCGGGCTGCTGATGTCACCCTACGTTCACAGTACCGTGTTAATCGTGCGCTGCAGATCGACCGCACGAGCGGCCCCCTCATCATCGGAAGTCAAAACTAAACCCCGCAAGCGTTTGGAAAAGCGGGAACTATCACTGGAGCTCGACACCACCAACCGCAGGGTCGTGATCAGCACCGTCGAGAACACCTTCAACTGCGACTACCACGCCGGCACGCCGGCGGTGTCGAGTATCACGGTCCACCGAATAGCGCGGCGCGGCCAAGACGATTCTCAACAGTGGACAACCGCGCCAATAACTCTCATCGGGGCGTTCAACTCTTCTGAGGCGCCGCCGCGGTTGCCGTCTAAAGGATGATCAGTCCTACCGCGATGACGCCCGATCCTCCACGAGCGATGTGCCGGGCGACCGACCAACCGTCGAAACCATTCCGGCACAGGCGATTCCGCGAGCACATCGGTTTCCGAACCGATTGGTGAAGACATCCGGGAGGACAACCACGACGGACGGGCCGCCGCGGTGGGAATCTTGCGGGCAACCTGAATGATCCGGCCACGACAAGCCCGTCGTTACAGCAGCCCAGTTGGTGCGGTCATCGCCAGCACGACCAGCATCAGCAGCAGCATGAACCAGCCGGCGCCCTGCCAGATCCACCAGCGGCCCCGTGCCCGCCAGACCTGGATGGTGCGCACAAACGCCCACACGCCGCCCAGCAGCAGAATCATCGGTGAACCGATCGCCAGGAAGTTCCGTTGCAACGGCACACAATTCGCCAGCGCGGCGTCGCCCCTGGACTTGCAGCCGTTGACCCACAGCAGCGCCAGTCCCAGCACCAGCAGCGCGGCGGCGACGACCACCGCGGTGAACCGCGCGGCGGCAGCGAAGGTGCGTTTCGCCTGCGCGCTATTGGCGCCAGACGACATGGTTGGGGTGTTCATGACTATCCGCCGGGCGCGGCGGGGTGCC
>DASZKQ010000102.1:0-3495 GCA_035552835.1 Mycobacterium sp.
GTGCATTTCGGCGACCACGTCGATCATCGATGACAACGCCGCATCGTCAGCGTGGATCACCACGTCAACCCCATCGCCGAGAATGTTCAGCTCTGCGTCGGTGACCAGCACAGCGATTTCGATCAACTTGTCCGAACGCAGATCCAGCCCGGTCATTTCGCAGTCGATCCACACCAGTTCGTCCCGCACAGCGTTCACAGTAGGCAAAGTTGGCTGCCAGGCCTGCAGCCACCCCGCCACGGCGCGTCAACAAGTAAGGTCGTGCGTTGTCGGTACTAGCTTTGATTGTCCGGCTCCTCAGCGGGCCGTAAGCGGCCCGCATCGTCGCCGGACTACGACTACCACGGGAGAGGCAGACGTCACGATGAGTTCCGAGTCGACACCGCGCAGCGCATCGGCAGGTACTTCAGCGACTCCAGCGCAGCAGATCGCGGCCGGCTACGCCGTCGAGGGCCAGGCCTTAGAGTTGGGCACGGTCGTCGTTGAGGGCACGACCGACCCGGCCGCGCAAATCCGCATCCCGCTGGCCACTATCAACCGGCACGGTTTGGTGGCCGGAGCGACGGGAACCGGCAAGACCAAGACGCTGCAGCTGATCGCCGAGCAGCTCTCGGCGGGGGGCGTGCCGGTGCTGATGGCCGACGTCAAGGGCGACCTATCCGGTCTGTCGCGACCCGGACAGAGCAGCGACAAGGTCACCGCGCGCGCCAGGGAAACCGGCGAGACGTGGGAGGCGAGCGCCTTCCCGGTGGACTTCTTGTCGTTGGGCACCAAAGGCATCGGTGTTCCGGTGCGGGCTACGATCGCTAGCTTCGGGCCCGTCCTGCTGTCAAAAGTGTTGGGGCTCAATGCTACCCAAGAGTCGACGCTGGGCCTGATCTTCCACTATGCCGAGCAGCAACACTACGAGCTGCTGGACCTGAAGGACCTGCGCGCGGTGATCGGTAAGCTCACTAGCGACGAGGGCAAGGGCGATTTGAAGGCGCTTGGCGGCGTTTCTGCGCAAACGGCCGGCGTCATCCTGCGTGCCCTGGTCAATCTGGAAGCCGAAGGTGCCGATACTTTCTTCGGCGAACCGGAACTAAAACCCAAGGACCTCCTGCGTTTTGATGACAAAGGTCATGGGGTCATCTCACTCCTGGAACTGGGCGACCAGGCCGCACGCCCGGTCCTGTTCTCCACTTTCTTGATGTGGGTGCTGTCTGATCTCTTCAAGTCCTTGCCCGAGATCGGCGACGTCGACAAACCTAAGCTGGTGTTCTTCTTTGACGAGGCTCACCTCTTGTTCACCGATGCGTCGAAGGCGTTTCTGGAGCAGGTCGAGCAGACCGTCAAGTTGATCCGCTCGCGCGGCGTTGGTGTGTTCTTCTGCACTCAGTTGCCCACCGATGTGCCCAACGAGGTGCTGTCGCAGTTGGGGGCGCGCATTCAGCACGCGCTGCGCGCGTTTACTCCCGATGACCAGAAGGCGTTGACAAAAACGGTTCGCACCTATCCGAAAACCGATGTCTACGACCTGGCTTCGGCATTGACCTCGCTGGGCATCGGCGAAGCGGTCGTCACCGTGTTGTCGGAGCGCGGTGCCCCGACCCCGGTCGCGTGGACCAGGCTGCGCTCGCCCCGTTCGCTGATGGCTGCCATCGGCGACGACGCGATCGGCACTGCGGCCAAGTCCAGTCCGCTGCAGGCAACGTACGGTCAAACCGTCGACCGGGAATCCGCCTACGAGAAGATCGAAGCCGAAAAAGCGCAAGCTGACCAGGCCGGCCCGCCCGCGGAGGCGGGATCGAAGTCGGCGCCTGCGCCTGAGAACAAGCCAGGTTGGTTCAAGCGTTTCGTGAATAGCCGTGGCTTCCAGACATTTCTCAGAGCGCTTGGTACGGAGCTCATCCGCAGCATGTTCGGCAGCGGGCGCCGCCGCCGATAGGTCAGTCGCCCAGCTTTTTGTAGAAGCTTCCGACGATCGGCGCGACAATAGCGCGCGGCGCGTATTGGCTCGCCACTGACATGGCCTTGGACGTCAATCCGGGCACGACGCGCATCTTGTTGCGCTTCAATGCATCTAAAGACCTCTTCGCAGTGTGCTCGGTGGAGATCCACAAAAAGTCGGGCACCAGCTTCTCGACGATCGACGCTTCGGCCGGGTCGGGTAGCTCGGTGCGCACCGGGCCGGGTGCCAGCAGTGTGACGTGCACGCCGGATTTACGCAGTTCCCCGCGCAAGGACTCGCTGAACGTATTCACGAACGCTTTGCTGGCCGCATAGGTCGCGTTGTAGGGGATCGGTGAATTGCCTGCCGCCGAACCAGAAATCAAGATGCCGCCGGCTTTTCGCTCGATCATCCCCGGCAGCACCGCAAGCACGAGATCGTGCACGGCGATCGCATTTAGCTGTACCTGCGCCCTTTCCACCGCTGCGTCGAGTGTCGAGACCGGACCAAAGGTCGCAGTGCCCGCGTTGGCGCAGAGGATCGAGATGTTGCGGGTGGCCAACTCGTCGACCAGTTTGGCGCGTTCCGTCGTGTCGGCGAGGTCGGCCGGACGTACTTCGACGGTGACCCCATATTCGTCGGTCAGACGGTCGGCAAGGTTGGTGAGGACGTCTTCGCGCCGCGCGGTGATGATCAGGCTGTGGCCGCGGGCGGCCAGTTCGGTCGCCAGTGCTTTGCCGATGTTCTGGGAGGCTCCGGTGACAACGGCACGAGCGTCGGGACTGGGCGCGGGTACTGGCACCCGCCAATGGTAGGAGCCGATCGCGAGCGCGGCGAAGCCGGGCGCTGCGGGTCGGCGACCAGACATTAAAGTGCGGGCATGGGCAACCCGGGGTCGGGTTCGCGCAGATCCGAGCGATCCCGGGTGCTGACGTGGGCACTGTGGGACACCGGCGCTGCCGGACTGAGCGCGATCGTGGTGACGTTCGTGTTCTCGGTTTATCTGACCGGCAGCGTCGGTCAGGGGTTGCCCGGTGGCGCTCCACCGGCGAGTTGGCTGGGTCGCGCGCTGGCGGTCGCCGGGGTGACCATCGCGCTGCTGGCGCCGCTGATCGGCGTGTGGGTGGAGGATCCGCACCGGCGGCGCGTGGCCCTGACCCTGCTGACCGGCCTGGCCGTGGCGCTGACGTGCACAATGAGCCTGATCCGTGAGCGTCCGGAGTATCTGTGGCCGGGATTGGCACTCCTCGCGGCGACCGCGGCGTGCGGCGATCTGGCCAGCGTCCCGTACAACGCGATGCTGCGACAGCTCTCGACGCCGCAAACCTCTGGCCGGATCTCCGGTTTCGGCTTGGCGGCGGGCTTCATGGGCAGCGTCGGTTTGCTGCTGGTGGTCTACTTCGGTTTCATCTCCGGCAAGGGCGCCAGCCGCGGATTGCTGGACCTGTCGGCTGCCGACGGGATGAACGTCCGGACGGCGATGCTGGCTGCCGCCGGGTGGTTAGCGGTATTCGCGCTGCCGCTGCTGCTGACTGCGCACCGGCTGCCTTCCGTTGCCGAGGTCG
>DASZKQ010000103.1:0-2061 GCA_035552835.1 Mycobacterium sp.
GTGCACCGTCGCGCGGGTCGACGATGTAGACACAACCATGACTGATCGACGTCAGCGCCACGCGGTCATCGGGAAGCCACACCGGTCCCTCGGTGAAGCCCAGTCCGTCTGCGATCACGTCGACGTGCATGCTCACGGCTCCGGCTCAGGTTCTGGCAGGGGCGTCCAGTCGGCCGAAAGCTGCGCGCTAAACCGCGGGGAGCGCCGCTCGAGGAAGGCGGTAACTCCTTCACGCGCGTCTTCGCTGCCCATCACCCGATGGTGCAGCTGCGTTTCCAGCGACGCAACTTGTCGCGGGGTGTACCCGTTGATCGTGGTGTCCCAGAGCAGTCGCTTACACAACGCCGCCGACATCGGCGCCACGTTCGTCGCGATGTCGCGGGCCATCTCCAAGGCGTCGTCTAACACCTCTCCCGCGGCCAGCGATTTGTTGGCGACACCCAACGCGAAGGCCTCGGCCCCATCGAAGGTGCGTCCGGTGAGTAGTACCTCGGCAGCCACTCCCAGGTTTGTCAGATGTGCCAGTGTCCAGTGCGACATGCAGTCCGGTATCCCGCCCCGGCGGACTTGCACCACACCGTAGTTGGCGTCATCGGCGACGATTCGGATATCTGCCTGCAGCGCGATGGTCAGGCCGATGCCAATGGCGTTGCCGTTGATCGCCGCGATCACCGGTTTGCGCAGCTCGAATGCGGCCGGGTCGATCGGCGATGCGGAGAACGGGGTGTCCTCCGCGGGAGCGTCGAACGGCGATGCGCTGCCCGAGAAATCCGCCCCGGCGCAGAAGGCCAGGCCCGCACCGGTGAGCACGATGGCCCGGACGTCGTCGTCCTCGTCGCAGCGCCGGTATGCCTGGCCCAGCAGCGTGCCCATCTCAGCGGTATAGGCGTTGAGATGCTCGGGGCGATTGAGTGTGAGCACCGCCACACCCACGTTAACGTCAACCAGCACATCGGTGCCCACGCGTCGAAGTACACCACGCCACCTCGGGCTAAGCGCATGCTTTCCAACTTCATTAGCCTGGTTCTATGGCGCGGACTCACGACGACAGCTGGGACATCACCGATAGCGTCGGCGCGACGGCGCTCGGTGTGGCCATGGTGCGCGCCGCTGAATCCGATTGCGACTGTCCCCTGTTCACCGACCGCTATGCGGAGTTCTTTGTCGACGCCGCAACCCAGCGCGGCTGGGATCCGTCGGTGATAGCCAAACGGCTGCCGATCATCAGAGGCTACGCGGCGGTGCGCACCAAGTGGTTCGACGAGTACTTCATCGCCGCCGGCGCCAATGGCATCGAGCAGGCCGTGATTTTGGCCGCAGGCCTGGACGCCCGGGCCTGGCGGCTGCCGTGGGTGCACGGCAGCGTCGTCTATGAGATCGACCAGCCACAGGTGTTGGCGTTCAAGGCGGACACGCTGGAAGCACGGGGCGCTCGACCGGCGACCCGGTATCAGGCGGTGCCGATCGATCTGCGGGCGGATTGGCCGACGGCCTTGCGCGAAGCCGGTTTTGATCCGTCGACGCCGACGGCATGGTCCGCCGAAGGCCTGCTGCCCTACTTGCCGGCCGCCGGACAGGATCTGTTGTTCGAGCGGATCGTGACGCTTAGTGCCCCCGACAGCCGGATCGCCGTCGAGGCGCTGAGCCCGAGCTTCTTCGACCCGGATTACCTCGAGCGGCGCCGCCAATACCTGCGCCGCATCCAAGAGGACGCGGCCCAGGACCCTGATGATCTGTGGTTCATCGAAGAGCGCACCGACGTGACCCAATGGCTGGCCGAACGCGGCTGGGCGGTCACCGCGATCGAGGCGCTGAAGCTGATGGAACGCTACGACCGGCCGCCGGAGGATGACCTCGCGAACCTCGCCCCGCGCAGCGTCTTCATCGAGAGCCGGCTCAACATGCCCAGGGGCCTTATCTAGCCGATTACTCGGAGAGCTGAAATTCGACCACCGCGGCAACGGAATCCACCGCTTCGCTCAGCGCGGCAAGCCGCTCGGCGGCCGACGGTGCGGCCAGCACCGCGTAGCGGTCGGCCGCGCCGATCGGAACACGCGACGC
>DASZKQ010000104.1:0-2507 GCA_035552835.1 Mycobacterium sp.
CTGAGCAGCGGCGACACGCCGGCGCGAGTCTCCAAAGTTGACGTGACCGCGATCGGCACCGGACAGACCGGAGCGACGTACCGGGTGTCAGTCACCTACGCCGATGACGCGGAAAGCTTCCCGGACACCTTCGTGATCAAACTGCCTGCCCAGGACGACACTGTGCGCGATCGGGTGACCATCGGGTACCGCAGCGAATGCGCGTTTTATGCCGGGGTCGCCGACCGGGTGCAGGTGCCGACGCCGCAGTGCTTCTACTGCGAGATCAGCGACGACGCGCTTGACTATGCGCTGCTGCTGGCCGATCGGGCGCCCGCGGTGCAAGGCGATCAAATCGCGGGCTGCGGTGAGCAGGAAGCACGGCTGGCCGTCACAGCGTTAGCCGGCTTGCACGGGCCCAGCTGGTGCGATCCGATCTGGCTGGATTTCCCCGGGATCGCCTTCGCCCGACCTGATGAAGCATCGGCCAAAGGTCTCGGCGATGTTGCGCGGATGAGCGCCGAGATCACCCTGGACAAGCTCGGCGACCGTATGAGCGCAGCCGACCGAGAGACCTTCACCGCGGCAATGGGTTTGGTGACGCCCTGGCTGCTTACCGAGCAGGACCGGTTCGCTCTACTGCACGGCGACTACCGCCTCGACAACATGCTGTTCTATCCCGACGCCACCAGCGTCACCGTGGTGGATTGGCAAACGCTCGGGGTCGGGCTGCCCGCACGCGATTTGGCCTACTTCACCGCGACCAGCCTCAAGCCGGAACTGCGCTCAGCGATCGAGAACGACCTTGTCGACGACTACCACCGGGCCCTTTCCGGCTACGGGGTCACCGGCTATGACCGTGAAACCTGTTGGCGTGATTATCGACTCGGCATGCCGCAGGCACTACTGATCTCGGCTCTGGGGTTCGCGTTCGCCACCGCCACCGACCGCGGTGACGACATGGTGCTGACGATGTTGTCTCGCGGCTGTCAGGCAATCCGGGACCTTCGCACCCTGGAGCTTATCGGCGAGCATGCGTCAAGCGAAGCAACGAGGGCATAAAAGCGAATCAGTATTGCGTGGAGCCCTGATCGATGGAAATCGCTGTGGCAGTGACGTTTCGCGATTCGTCGCTGGCCAGCCACCACACCGCGTCGGCGATGTCTTCAGGCTGGGCAACCCAATTCGGCAGAAACGGGGTGTGCACATTGGCCAATTGCGGATAGGTTTCGGTGGCCCTGGCGACGGCGGCGACCATGTCGCCGCTTCCCATCGCCGTGTTCACCGGGCCGGGATGCACGCTGTTGACCCGGATCGAATGCCTGCCCAGCTGAACGGCTGCATCTTGATACCGGCTGCCGAGCTGATCAATATGATGGAGCCGCCGTGACCGCGGTCGATGATCTTCTGCGCGCCGGCCATCACTGTGTTCCACGTTCCCGTCACGTTGACGTCCATCACATCGCGAAACGATTCGGGTGTGATCTCGCTCCATGCCTGCGGAGCCGAGATGCCGGCGTTGGCGACGATGATGTCCAGCCGCCCGAGCGCAGCCACGCCGTCGTCCACGGCTTCACGCAGTCCGTCGAAATCGCGAATATCGGTCGCCGACACAATGATTCGACGGTTGGCGGCTTCGACGAGCCGAGCGGTTTCGGCCAGGTCCTCGGGGGTTGCCGAGTCGTAGGGCACACAAGATGGAAGCTTGCCGGCGACGTCGACGGCGATGATGTCGGCGCCCTCGCGTGCCATCCGAACGGCGTGCGCGCGGCCCTGGCCCCGTGCCGCTGCGGTGATGAATGCCACCTTGCCCGTCAGCCGGCCACTCATGCGCGCTCCATATCGTAAACGTCACTGTAACGCGAACGATATTACGTCACTGCTTGCGCTGCGCTGCTTTGACCAGGTTCGACCCGATGATCAGCCGTTGGATCTCACTGGTCCCCTCGTACAGCCGCAGGAGCCGAACGTCCCGATAGATGCGTTCCACCTTCACTTCGCGCATGTATCCACTCCCGCCGTGAATTTGGACGGCGAGATCGGCTACCTTGCCGGCCATTTCGGTGCAGAACACCTTCGCCGCCGACGGCGCGATCCGCCGGTCCTGGTCGGTGAGCCAGAGCCGAGCGGCGTCACGGACGAGGGCGCGGCCGGCCATTACCCCGGTCTGCTGGTCGGCGAGCATCGCCTGTACGAGCTGGAAATTCCCGATCGGGGCGCCCCCCTGCGTTGCGGTGGCCGCATACGTCACGGATTCGTCCAATGCCCGTTGCGCGGTCCCCACGGCCAGCGCGGCGATATGGATCCGCCCGCGTGCCAGGGAGGTCATCGCTGCTCGATAGCCGATGTCCTCACTGCCGCCGACCAGCGCGCCCGCCGGGACGCGTACATCGGTGAACCGTACGTCGGCGGTCCAGGCACCTTCCTGGCCCATCTTGGCGTCCTTGGGCCCGACCTCCACACCCGCGGTGTCCGCGGGAACCAAGAAGACAGCGATGCCCGGTCCGGCGTCGTCGGCGGGACGGGTC